>JBHEOZ010000027.1:0-9135 GCA_046260555.1 Desulfurivibrionaceae bacterium | reverse complement strand
TATCTTCTTCAGAAACGCTGATCTGAAGTTCCTCGGCTTTCTGTTTGATCAGAAGATCCTCGATCATTTCGTCGAGAATCCGTTGTCGGGCTGCCTGCAACTTTTCATCCAGTCGGGATTCCGAAGTGTTTTGCCGGAGCTCGCTCAGGGTATCCCCGGCGGCCTTGTCGAGCTCGGTCTGGGTGATAACCTCGCCGTTAACCACGGCTGCGACCTTTTCAATGACCCGGGCCTGAACGGCGGCAACTCCCAAACAGAGCGTCATGGTCAGGGAAAGCAGCAGCGTCCGGCTAAATGTGGTTACGGAATCAGTCATTAACTTTGTTGTCCTGCTTGAAAGTGATTGTTGCCGGCAAAAAAAATAAAATTTTATTGTCCCGCTGGAAATAGCCTTTCCGGCATCCCGGCCTCGATCCTAAACGAAAATATTCGATTATAACCGATATTAGTTAAGTAGCATTACCCTGAAGGGTCCGCAATATTTTTTTGGCTTCTCCGATAATAGCCTCCGGGGGGCCGGCCTCGACTTTAACTACCAGACGGCTGTCAGGGGTGAGCCGCATTGCTCCCTTTGAAGAGTCGATAATTTCGAGAAGTCGGCCGGGATCAACCGGGGTGTGTTCGTTGAAGGCAAAAACCAGATTCTGTTCGCCCTGGTCAAGGCGGCTGATCTTCAGTGCCATCAGAGCTTCTTTCAGGGAGATGATCTCCAGGAGATTCAGGGTCTCATCCGGCAGGGCGCCGTACCGGTCCCGGAGTTCGTCTTTGAGGTCGGCCAGGGCCTCCTCGCTATGGCAGGAGGTGATCTTCCTGTAGGTTATGTAACGCAGATCGGTGTCCTGGATATATTTGTGGGGAATAAAGGCCGGCAGCAAAAGGTTTATTTCCGGTTCGAGTTCTTCCCCCCCGGAATCGCCGCCCCCGGCGGCTTTGTTTTTAAGATCCTCCACCGTCCTCTGCAGGAGATCGAGATAGAGGTCGTAGCCGACCGCGGCGATATTGCCGCTCTGGGATTCACCGAGGATATTGCCGCCGCCCCTGATCTGCAGGTCGCTCATCGCCAGCTTGAAACCGCCGCCAAGTTCATTGTAGTCCATCAGGGCCCGCAGCCGGCGCTGGGAATCCCGGGAGAGCCCCTCCATCGATGGAACCAGCAAATAGGCGTAGGCCTGTTCACTACTTCGGCCGACCCGGCCCCGCAACTGGTAAATTTCGGCCATTCCCAGCCGGTCCGCCCGGGTAAGGATTATGGTGTTGGCGTTGGGGATGTCGAGGCCCGATTCAATGATGGTCGTGCAGACCAGAACGTCGATTTCACGGTTGACGAATTTCACCATGATCTCTTCAAGGGCCCGGCCGGGCATCTGGCCGTGGGCGATGGCGGTGCGGGCCTCGGGTTTGAGTTCCTGGATTCGCCGGGCCATGTCGTGGATGGAATTTACCCGGTTATGAACCACGAAAACCTGACCTCCCCTTTGCATTTCCCGGGTAACCGCCTCCTTGATGACCAGGTCGTCGAATTTAGCCACAAAGGTTTTCACCGAGCGGCGATGGCGGGGCGGCGAACTGATTACCGACAGGTCACGGACCCCCAGGAGCGACATCTGCAGGGTACGGGGGATCGGGGTGGCGGTCAGGGTCAGGACATCGACCCCGGTTCGGATTTTCTTGATCCGTTCTTTATGTTTGACTCCGAAGCGATGCTCTTCATCGATGACCAGCAGGCCGAGGTTTTTTAATTCGACATCCTTGGAGAGCAGTCGATGCGTCCCGATGACTATATCGACGGAACCGTCCTTAAGCCCCTTCAGGGTTTGCTTCTGTTCGGCCTTGGGCCGGAACCGGTTCAAGGTCTCGATCCTGACCCCGAAGCCCGCCAGCCTCTCTCTGAAGGTGGCGACATGCTGCTCGGCCAGTACCGTGGTCGGCACCAGAATGGCGACCTGGCTGTTGTCGGCCAGGACCTTGAAGGCGGCCCGGACTGCTATTTCGGTTTTACCGTAGCCGACATCGCCGCAGACCAGACGGTCCATGACCCGCTCCGAGGTGAGATCGTCGAGCACGTCGTTGATCGCCTTGAGCTGGCCGGGGGTTTCGTCGAAGGGGAAAGATTCCTCCAGTTCCTGATATATCTCGTCCGGCGCCGAAAAACGGTGGCCCGTGATGATCTGGCGTTTGGCATAGAGATCGAGTAGTTCCTGGGCCACCTTCCAGACCGCCTCCTTCACCTTGGCCTTGGCATTTTGCCACGCCTTGCCGCCGAGCTTGTCCAGTTTCGGGGTCTGATCGGACAAGCCCTTGTATTTCTGGACCAGGTTAAGACGATCGACCGGCACATAAAGTTTGTCGCCGTCCTGGTAGTCGATCTGCAGGTAATCGCCTTCGATGTTATTGACGGTCATGTTGATCAGGCCGGCATAGCTGCCCAGGCCGTGATCGATATGGACCACGATCTCGCCCGCCTTCAACTCTTCGAAGGTTACCGATTCGCCGTCGCTGACCTTCCGGCTTTTCTTCTTGCCCAATCTTTTCTCGCCGAACAGCTCCGTTTCGGAAAGGACGTGGAGCTTTTCCCCGGGCAGGTCGAAACCTGCCGAAAGGGGCGAGGTGTACAGGGTGATTACCGGTTCGGCGCCGGGCGCTTGCGATTCCGCTGCCGGGATCTTGCCGCGGACTACCTTAAGGTCGTGATGGCCGAGAAATTCGGCAAGTTGTTCGCCATGGCGCTCGGAGCGGCAGGCCAGGATAACGGTGTCGCCTTCCGCCTGCCATTTCGCGATGCGATCGACCAGCGGCGCCAGCAGCCCTTTTTGCCGGCGTTGCAGTTCCAGTTCCTGGCTGAGCAGGGCGTGGCTGCCGGTGGTGACGCTCCGGGTCTCGGCGGCGGTTTCAGGGAGCAGGAGGCGGGAGGAGCCCCCGGCGTCTCCCGGCGACAAGGTCGGGAAGTCGCTCAGAGTGATAAGCGAAAACTTTTGCAGCCTCTCCGCCAGTTCCGCCGCGTTCAAAAACAGTTCGACCGGGGCCAGGGCCGGGTGGCCGGCGGACAGGGTCTCCCGATGATTGGCGGTGATCCTCTCCCAGCTCAGATCGATGCTTTTGCCGATTTCAAGGGGGTCATCCAGAACGATCACCGAGTTGGCGGGGATGAAGTCAAGGGGGACCGAAGGCTCGGCGTGGAAGAGGGGCAGCAGAAACTCGATGCCGGGAAAGCGGCGTTTGGCCCGGAGCCGGTCGACCAGGGAGTCCACTTCATCCGGTTCCCAGCCCTGTCCACGGGCATGTTCGAGCAGGCGTTCGGCCGGCGATCTTGTCAGGTCGTCAACCGGCGCGGCATAAATAATTTCCGAGGCGGGCAGAATGGCGAACTCATCGAGTTCCTGAAGGGAGCGCTGGCTGATCGGATCGAAAAACCTGATGGACTCTACGGTATCTCCGAAAAAATCGAGGCGCACCGGGCAGCTTTCGGAGATGAGCGCCGAAGAGCGGCTGGAGGAGAGCAGCTCGCCGGGATGGGGCGGGAAGATATCGAGAATGCCGCCGCGCAGACTGATTTCGCCGGGAGTCTGGACCAGGGAGACTTTTTCGTAGCCGACCGCGATCAGTCGCCGGACCAGCTCGGCCTGGTCGGTCTCCTCACCGGCGATCACCGGTTCGGCCAGATTGCTGAGGGTCCCCTTGGGTATTACCCGGCGCAGCAAGGCCTCGGCGGGAATCACCAGGATAAAGGGGGTGTCGATACTGATCAGCTGGAAGAGCGTGGAAATACGGCCGGCAATGGTGGCGGAGTCCGGGGAGAGCGGCGTGTAGGCGGGGATGTCGAAGCCTGGATAGAGCAGAATCGGCAAGTCGGTGAACAGGGCGAGATCCTGTTCCATTTCTGCGGCCTTGTCCTCGGAAGCGGTTATCACCGCGAGGGGACGCCGGAGTTGCCGCGCCGCCCGCGCTGCCAGCAGCGCCTTGGCGCCGCTCCGCAGTCCCGAGATTGTCGAGGAGAATTTTTTCTGTTCGGATAATCTCTTTAAAAGTTCTCTCATCGGATTTAAAAGCTTCCGCCGATGCTGAACTCCCAGTTCTTGGAGTCTTCGTCCCCTACCGGATCGAGGTTGTAGCCCCATTCCAGCCGCAGGGGGCCGATCGGCGACAGCCACCTGATCCCGGCGCCGGTGCTGTGCTTGTAATCGCTGAGCCGCCAGGATTCCTTTTTCGAGTAAACATTGCCTATATCGTAGAATAACACACCTAAAAGTCCTTGGGTCTTGGCGAGCGGGAAAATATATTCGAGATTGGCGTACCACATCTTGTCGCCGCCGATTCGGTCGCCTGAGACGGGGTCGATGGGGCTGATCTGACCGTTGTCGAAGGAGCGGATCGTGTTGATGCCGCCCAGATAGAACCTTTCGAAAACCGGCAGATGACCTTCGGAGTTTCCGGCCACATAACCGGCGGCAACTTTCGGGTGGAAGGTGGTGTTTTTTGTGATCGGAAAGAACCAGCTGCTTAAGCCTTCGATCTTGGTGAAGCTGTTGTCGCCGCCCAGTGGTCCGCCGGCGTATTTCACCGAGAGACTGTTCTGGGAGCCCTTGCTGGCCCCGTACATCCGGTTGCGGGTGTCGCGGTGCAGGGACGTTTTTATGGAGATGGTGATCGGGTGGTCCTGGGAGTCAAGGACATCCTGGGAGGCGGTAAGGGGATCCACGTCGGTCAGAATTGTGTCGTCGTAACCGAGACCGGTGTTCAGGCGCCATTTTTCCCAGATCGGATAACCGAAGTGAATGGTGCCGCCCTCGGAGTCCTTGGTATAGTCGTCGTATTCCCGGTCCCAGTTGTAGAGGGAAAAGGATAAAAGCAGCTTGCTGTCCAGGAGATGGGGCTCGGTGAAACTGAGGTTGAACTTATTGGCGGTACCGCTGACATTGGCCATCAGCGACAGGCGCTGACCGCGGCCGAACAGGTTGTTCTCGCTGATCTCACCCATGAAGGTCATCTTGTCGACGGTGCTGTAGCCCCCGCCGATGCTGAATTTGCCGGTGGGCTTCTCCTTGACTTCGACATTCAGATCAAGCTGGCTTTCATCAAGGCCAGGCTCCGGCGAGATGTTGACGTCCTCGAAGTATTCGAGCCTGGCCAGTTTCTGGTTGCTCTCCTTGAGCTCGGTGGCGTTGAACAGCCCCCCCTCTTTAAGCAGGATTTCGCGGCGGATCACCTTGTCCCTGGTTCTGGTGTTGCCCTCGATGACGATCCGGTTGATAGTCACCAGCTGCCCCTTGTCGATCCGGAAATCGAGATCCACGGTTTGATCGGCCCGGTTTCTGTCCGTTCTCGGGTAAACTTCGGCGAAGGCGTAGCCCTTGTCGGCGTAAAAATCGGTGATTCGCAAGACATCCTCGCGCAGAATCCTGCGACTGAAGAACTCTTCTTCGTCTACTTTGATCATCCCGCGGAGCAGACCCTCGTCGACGATCAGGTCGCCGGAAAGTTCGATGTCGCCGCATTTATAGCGCGGCCCTTCATCAATGTGGAAATAAACATAGAACCAGTTCTCCTTCTGGACGATTTCCGGATCGCTGATCTTTGCTTCGACGAAGCCCTGATTGTGATAAAAGGCGGTGATTCGGGTCGCATCCTGTTCCAGTTTCTGCTTATCCATCAATCCGGAATCGGTAATGAAGGAGAGCCAGCCCTTTTCCGAACTGGAAATGGTCTTTTTGATTTTTTTGTCGGAGAAGTTTTCGTTGCCGGTGAGAATGATTTCCCTGATGAATATTTTATCGCCTTCCTCGATCAAAAAGGTCAGATCGACCCGGTCCTTGCCGGCCTCGCTCTGTTCGACCGTGACCCGGCAATTGAAATAGCCCTCTTCCCGGTAAAGATTGCGAATATTGTCAATCGATTCTCTTATCGCCTTGTCATTGATGATCGAATGACTTTTGATCTTGATTGCCGCCCGCAGCTCTTCCTCGTTTATTTTGTCATTGCCGCTGATCTCGATTTTACCCACCAGGTCGCTTTCCTCAACCTCGAAGGTGACAATATGACCCTGGGGGGTCTCTTCCGTGATGATGCTGATATCCCGGAAGTAACCCATGGCGAAGATTTCCTTCAGGTCTTCCCTCAATGGGGAAATGTTGAATCTGTCTCCGGGACTGGTTGAGATCTTCCTGAGAATGGCGCCGGAATCAATGCGGCTGTTGCCCTCAACCTTGATCGAGGCAATAAAGTGGCGTCGTCTGGAAAAGTCGTCGACCTGTTTGACTATCCGGTTGACCACCGCGGCCAGCTCTTCATCTTCGCCGATATCCTTGAAAAAATAGGTGGCGGCGGTGGGATCATCCCCTTCGAAAACCGTCATGTCGAGGCTTAAACGGTCGCCCAGACGGGTCAGACTGCCGACCGCGATATTGTCATACCGGTTAATGGCCGGAATGGTCCTGAGGGCGCTCATGGCCGGCGGCCAGCCCGCCGCCAGCAGTTTTTCAACCGCCTCGCTCCTGGCCGGCATTTCCAGGCCCAGGTCTTCCGCGGCCATTTGCAGAAAACGGTCGGCATCCCTGACCAGCCGATCTTTATCGCTTTCCGCATTGACCTTGAGAGGCAGAATGATGGTGGTCGAGGCCCGTTCCAGGGCGGTGGCCGGGGCAACCAGAATGGTCGTAATCGATATCGCCAGAACAATTTTAATTAATTTAGAGATCATGAGTTAATAAACGCTCGAAGTCTTGCTTTTTCAGGTTTTTCAGATGGTCAGGACGGCTTCGCGGAGGACGCCGTCCTGCAGGGAGAGGCAGCGGTCCATCCGTTTGGCCAGGGCATGGTTATGGGTGACCATCACCGTGGTCAGACCCAATTCGCGGTTCATCTTTTTGATCAGGTCAAAAACCCTGTTGCCGGTAGCCGGATCGAGATTGCCGGTAGGTTCGTCGGCCAGAAGCAGATCGGGTTGCATGATCAGGGCCCGGGCCAGAGCCACCCTCTGTTGCTCGCCGCCTGAAAGCTCGCCGATCTTGTGAGCACTGCGATCGGCCAGCCCTACCTGGTCAAGCAGACTTTGAGTGCGCTCCATAAGGGTAACGCGCTCTACGCCGCCGATCAGTCCCGGCATCATGACGTTCTCCAGAGCGGTGAACTCGGGGAGCAGGTGATGGAACTGGAAGACGAAACCGACCGCATGGTTGCGGAATTTCGATAACTCCCGGTCCCCCTTCCGGAAGATATCTTCATTATTGAAAAACATCGAACCGGAAGTAGGGCGGTCCAGTCCGCCGAGGATCTGCAACAGGGTGGTTTTCCCGGTGCCGGAGGTGCCGACAATGGCGATCATTTCACCCCTCTGCAGATCGAGGTCGACCCCCCTCAGTACTTCGAGACGGGTCGGACCCTGAACAAAGGTCTTGGTTATGCCCCGGGCCTTGCAATCAAGGGCCTTGCCGGGATGGCCGGCGCTGTTTTTCATTCGTACCTCAGAGCTTCCGCCGGTTCCACCCGGGAGGCCTGCCAGGAAGGATAGAGGGTGGCCACGAAGGTGATAATAACGGCCGCGCCGGCAATCATCACCACATCCAGGGGCAGGACCTGGACGGGCAGGGTGGTCATGGGATAGACATCGGGCAGCTTGATAAACTGGTAACGGCTCAACAGTTCGGCGCCACCCAGCCCCCCCAATACCCCCAAGAGGGTGCCGGTCAGGCCGATGACCAGCCCTTCGTAGATGAAAATTCGCATAATCGAGCCGGAGGTGGCGCCCATCGATTTTAGAATGGCGATGTCGCGGGCCTTCTCCATGACCACCATGATCAGGGTGCTGACGATGTTGAAGGCGGCGACCAGGACGATCAGGGCGACGATTATCGACAGGGCGGTTTTTTCGAGGCGCAGGGCCGAGAAGAGGTTTTTATTAAGCTTGATCCAGTCCTTGGCCACATAACTCAAGCCCAGTTCCTTTTCGATGTCCCGGGCGATCTCGTCCGCCTGATAAATGTCGATCAGCCGCAGCTCGATGCCGTGCACCCCTTCATCGAGATCGAGGAAGTCTCGGGCGGTGGCCAGGGAGACGTAGGTCAGGGCCGAGTCGTATTCGTAGATGCCGGTTTCGAAAATGCCGACCACCTCGCAGGGCTTCATCCTCGGGATCACTCCCATCGGGGTCAGCGGGCCGGCGGGGGAGATCAGTCTGACCCGGTCGCCCATGCGCAGGTTAAGCTGCTCGGCCAGATCGATGCCGACCACGATACCCGGAACCTTGCCGGAAGTCGCGTCGAGATCGGCCAGTCTGCCCTTGACCATCTGGTCGCCGAGGGAAATCACCGTCGAGGCCGTGGCCGGATCGATGCCCCGCAGGATAGCACCGGTTCCGCCATCCCCGGCGGTGATCATCGCCTGGGTATAGATGTAGGGGGTGGCGCCGGTGACCGTGGGTCTGCTGAGAAGCCGGTCGCGCAAGTCGGCGTAATCGGTGATGGCGCCGCCGTATTTCTGAATGACGATATGGGAGTTGACTCCCAGAATCTTGGCCCGGAACTCCTCGGTAAAGCCGGTCATTACGCCGAGGACGCAGATCAGGGCCATGACTCCGACCGCGACCCCCACTACCGAAATCACCGTAATCAGGGAAATAAATCCCTTTTTACGCTTGGCCTTCAGATAGCGCCGGCTGACAAACCATTCGAAGTGCAAGGTCAGCGGCTCCCGGCGCCGGCTGCTTTTTCCGGGCGCAGATGCGGAAAGAGGATAACGTCGCGGATCGACGGGGAATCGGTGAGCAGCATGACCAGCCGGTCGATGCCGATGCCCTGGCCGGCGGCCGGCGGCATTCCGTATTCCAGGGCCCGGATGAAATCTTCGTCCAGCTCCGGAAAGATCTCCTCGTCTGCCCCCCGGTCGGCGATCTGTTTTTCCAGCCGGGTTTTCTGGTCGATGGGGTCGTTTAATTCGCTGAAGGCGTTGGCGATTTCCCGGCCGGTGATGAACAGTTCGAAACGGTCGGTAACCTCGGGGTTCTCCTCGTTGCGGCGGGCCAGGGGCGAAACCTCGGTGGGGTAGCCCGTGATAAAGGTGGGATTGATCAGCTTTTCTTCCACCAGCAGGTCAAAAAGTTCCATCTTGGCCTTGCCGGGCCCAGCCTTTTTTTCCAGCTCTACA
>JBHEOZ010000269.1:0-2622 GCA_046260555.1 Desulfurivibrionaceae bacterium | reverse complement strand
AAAACTCGAACAGGGGCCGGATCAGCTGACTGCCCTTGATCGTGGAAGGATCGATTTCCTTGCTGTCGATTTCGGGCAGATCCAGAAAATATCGGACGTTTTCAGCTTCCTGCTTGCGGATCTTGTCGTTATTGTCGATCATCCTGAGGGCCTTGGTCTTGGCGGGACAGACGTTGACGCAAAGGGTGCAGCCAGTGCAGTCCTCGGTGAAAACCTGCAGAACCATCTGCCGGCCGGCGAACTGCTTGCCGACGGCCTTGATCTGTTTTAAGCACTTGGGCGTCTTCTTCAGATCGGCATCCTTGACGATCTTCATCCGGATGGTGCCATGGGGACAGACCAGGGAGCAGCGCCCGCACTGGATGCAGTTTTCCGGGAGCCACTCGGGGACATGCACGGCGATATTGCGTTTTTCGTACTGGGTGGTGGCGGTCGGCCAGGTGCCGTCGTCGGGCATCTGGGAAACCGTGATCTCGTCGCCCTTGCCCTCGATCATCTTGGCGGTGACCTCTTTAACGAAGTCGGGGGCGGAGTCCGGCACGACGGGGGGGCGCTGATGGCCGCCGGTGGATTTCGGCACCTTGACCTGGACGATGTTGTTCACCGCCGCGTCAACCGCGTCGTAGTTCATGTTGACGACCTTGTCGCCTTTCTTGCCGTAAGTTTTCTTGATCGCGTCCTTGATCGCCTTGATCGCCTCTTTCTTGGTGAGGATGCCGGAGATCAGGAAGAAGGCGGTCTGCATGATCATGTTGATCCGGGCGCCAAGGCCCAGGGCCTCGGCCAGCGAGATCGCATCGATGATATAGAATTTGGCCTTCTTCTCGATCAGGTCCCGCTGGACCGAGGAGGGCAGCTCTTTCCAGACCTGATCCTTGTTGAAGGTGGTGGTCAGCAGAAAGGTGCCGCCTTCCTCCAGGTTGGCAAGCATGTCGTACTTGTCGAGGAAGGTGAAGTTGTGGCAGGCGATGAAGTTCGCCTTGCTGATCAGGTAGGGGGCGACTACCTGGTTCTTGCCGAAGCGCAGATGGCTGGTGGTGATCGAACCGGACTTTTTGGAATCGTAAACGAAGTAGCCCTGGGCGCTGTTGTTGGTCTCGGTGCCGATGATCTTGATGGTGTTCTTGTTGGCGCCGACGGTGCCGTCGGAACCGAGACCGTAGAACATTGCCGAGTAACCGTCGCCCTCGATGTTAAAGGACTTGTCGTAATCGAGACTGGTGAAGGACACGTCATCCTTGGGGCCGACGCAGAAGTGGTTTTTCGGGGACCAGGCGGCCATGTTGTCGAAAACGGCCTTGATCATCGCAGGGGTGAACTCGGCGGAACCAAGCCCGTAGCGGCCGGAAAGGATCATCGGCTGACGGTTGATGCAGGAGCATTCGACCGCTTCGCCGACGGCGGCGCGGACGTCGAGGTAGAGGGGCTCGCCGGGGGCGCCGGACTCCTTGGTGCGGTCGAGAACGGTGATTTTCTTAACGGTGCCGGGCAGGGCGTTGACCATCGCCTTCGTATCGAACGGCCTGAAAAGGCGGACGATGACCAGGCCGATTTTCCGGCCCTGGGAGACCAGGTAATCGATGGTGGCGACGACCGCTTCCGAGCCGGAACCCATCATCACGATGACTTCCTCGGCATCGGGGGCGCCGTGGTAATCGAAGAGGTGGTACTGGCGCCCGGTCAGCTTGGCGAATTTGTCCATGGTTTCCTGGACGATGCCCGGAATCGCGTCGTAGTACTTGTTGACGGTCTCGCGGCCGGTGAAGTAGACGTCGGGATTCTGGGCGGTGCCGCGCATCATCGGCCGGTCCGGGGAAAGGCCGCGCTCGCGGTGGGCGAGGATCAGATCCTCGTCGACGATGGCCCGCATATCGTCCTCGGTGAGCTGTTCAACCTTCTGAATTTCGTGGGAGGTCCGGAAACCGTCGAAGAAATGCATGAAGGGAATGCGGCTCTTCAGGGTGGCCTGGGTGGAGATCAGGGCCATGTCCTGGCATTCCTGAACGTTCTGGGAGCAGAGCATCGCCCAGCCGGTCTGACGGGCGGCCATGACATCGCTGTGATCGCCGAAAATAGAAAGACCCTGGTAGGCCAGGGAGCGGGCGGTAATATGAAATACCGTCGGGGTCAGTTCGCCGGCGATCTTGTACATATTGGGGAGCATCAGCATGAGACCCTGGGAGGCGGTAAAGGTCGTGCACAATGCGCCGGTGGTCAGCGAGCCGTGCAGGGAGCCGGCCACGCCGCCTTCCGACTGCATCTGGGTAACGGCCGGGACCGAACCCCAAAGATTCTTCTGGCCGGCGGTCGCCTTGGCGTCGGCCTCGGCGGCCATGGGGGAAGAGGGGGTGATCGGATAGATGGTGATCACCTCGCTGGTTGCATAGGCAACGTGGGTACAGGCCTGGTTGCCGTCGATGGTTACCATTTTTCGGGACATTGGTATCTCCTTATGGTGCTTGTTGACAGTTAATGTGTTTTATATCTGTAAATGTTTAAATACTGAACAGTGGTAATGGAAATACAGGCCTGGATGGACCAAGTCGTAGATATGTACAAGCTACTCTAAACAGGTCGGAATATCAATACCGGATGACTAAAAAAAGCGCGTCCGGATGCTTC
>JBHEOZ010000268.1:2239-2642 GCA_046260555.1 Desulfurivibrionaceae bacterium | reverse complement strand
AGCCGGCTTCTCTTTCACCACCAGGGATATCTCCCTGGCGGGCCGGATTATCGCGAACTTCCCGGACAACCTGACCGAGGAGCAGAAGATCGCCGATGACCTCGGTGAACTGGGCGAGCTGGTCAAACAGCCCGACACCAATATCATCAAACTGCCGAACATCAGCGCCTCCATTCCCCAGCTGAAAGAAGCGGTCAAGGAGTTGCAGGAAAAAGGCTATGAGATTCCGGACTATCCGGAGGAGCCTGAAACCGAGGCGGAAAAAACCCTGCACCGCCGCTTCGCCAAGGTCCTCGGCAGCGCCGTCAACCCGGTTCTGCGGGAGGGAAATTCCGACCGGCGGGCAGCCGCCGCGGTTAAGGAATGCGCCCGTAAAAACCCGCACCGGCTGATGAAAGAGTGG
>JBHEOZ010000268.1:0-2229 GCA_046260555.1 Desulfurivibrionaceae bacterium | reverse complement strand
TTCTACGGCAACGAAAAATCAACCGTGGTCACCGGTGGGTGCGAAGCGCGCTTCGAGTTTGTCGACGAAAACGGCCGGGTCACCGTGCTCAAGGAGCGCACCCCCTGCTGGCCGGGGAGGTCATCGACGCTTCGGTCATGAATGTCGGCGCCCTGCGCGGTTTCTACAAGGAGCAGATCGCGGCGGCCAAAAAGGACGGCCTTCTCCTCTCCCTGCACCTTAAAGCGACCATGATGAAGGTCTCGGACCCGATCATGTTCGGCCATTGCGTTTCGGTCTTTTATGAAGACGTTTTCACCAAGCACGCGGCAGCCATCCGGGAGTTGGGGGTCAACGTCAATTACGGGGTGGCCGATCTTTATGCCAAAATCGACAAACTGCCGGAGGCGCAAAAAGCGGAGATCGAAGCCGATCTTGCCGCCGTCTACCGGGACAGTTGCGAACTTGCGATGGTCGATTCCGCCAAGGGCATCACCAACCTGCATGTGCCCAACAATATAATCGTCGATGCCTCGATGCCGGTGGTGATCAGGGACGGCGGCCGGATGTGGGGGCCGGACGACAAGCTTCACGACTGCCTGGCAATGATTCCGGACCGCTGTTACGCGTCGATCTACCAGGAAGTTGTCGAGGATTGCCGAAAGAACGGAGCCTTCGATCCGGCCACCATGGGCAGCGTCGCCAATGTCGGCCTGATGGCTCAGAAGGCCGAGGAGTACGGCTCCCATGACAAGACCTTCGAAGCGCCGGGCCACGGCACGATCAGAATCGTCGACGAAGCGGGTAAGACGATCCTCTCCCGGCCGGTTGAAAAAGGCGACATCTTTCGGGGCTGCCAGACCAAGGACGCCCCGATCCGGGACTGGGTCAAACTGGCGGTCAACCGAGCCCGGGCTGCCGGCGTTCCGGTCATTTTCTGGCTCGATGACAAGCGAGGCCACGATGCCGAAATCATCGCCAAGGTCAATCGCTACCTGCCGGAGCACAACACCAACGGTCTCGATATCAGGATCATGCCCCCGGTCGAGGCGATGAAATTCTCCCTGTCCCGGGTCAGGAAGGGGGAGGACACCATCTCGGTAACCGGCAATGTCCTGCGCGATTATCTCACCGATCTGTTCCCGATCCTCGAACTCGGCACCAGCGCCAAAATGCTCTCCATCGTGCCGCTGATGAACGGCGGCGGTCTCTTTGAAACCGGGGCCGGCGGCTCCGCCCCCAAGCATGTCCAGCAGTTTTTAAGGGAGGGCCATCTGCGCTGGGACTCCCTGGGCGAGTTCTGCGCCCTGGTCCCCTCTTTTGAACATATTTACGCTACCTTCCACAATGACCGGGCCCTGCTCTACGCCCGAACCCTCGACCGGGCCATCGGCGCCCATCTCGAAAACGGCAAAAACCCTTCCCGCAAGGTCAACGAGCTTGACACCCGGGGCAGCCATTTCTACCTGGCCCTGTACTGGGCCCAGGCCTTGGCCGAACAGGATGAGGACCGGGAAGTCCTGGAGCGTTTTGCGAAAGTGGCCTGGGCCCTGGCCGATAACGAGGCCAGGATCGTCGAGGAGCTGAATGGCGCCCAGGGCGGTGCCGTCGATATTGACGGCTACTACCGGCCGGACCGGCGGAAAACCGAGCAGGCCATGCGGCCCAGCCCGACCTTTAACGCAATCATCGATGCTATCTGAATAAGGTTCTCCACCTTCCGGTCATTCCATCAAGCCGCGGCCCGACTGCGGCTTTTTTTTTATCCTGTTTACCGGGGTCACGCGGTCAACAATCGGGTTTTGGTCAATTATTACCCATCCCCAGACCCAGGTTGAGCGGCAATACGGTGCGGCGCTCCTGAACTACTCGAACCGATCATCCTGAGCTTGTAATCCTGAGCCTGACAAAGCCGATTATCCTGAGCCTGTCGAGGCACAACCCGGAGGCAATACGGCTCCATTTGTTTTTCGGTAATGGATCGCGTCTCGGCCCTCTCTCCTTCAAACCCCTTTCTGCCTTCTTATTCCGAAACAATTCAGCCCTTGAAAATTCCCCGGCGATTTTAAGCTGATTTAACTGAAGCGGTTATGATAAAAATAAGTAGCTCTTAATGAAACTCAGCTGGCGTGTTTCCCATACACCTGAATCCGTGACGGCTTCGTGGGGAATTTCAGTCTGTAATTGCATTAGATAATCGTTTTTTCCTGGATTGCCATGGTTCACCCCGCCGCCCTGCGGGGCGCCCGA
>JBHEOZ010000267.1:2293-2646 GCA_046260555.1 Desulfurivibrionaceae bacterium | reverse complement strand
CCGTCCCCCGCACCCCGGGTCAGGGAGGTGATCCGCCCCTTTTCATGGCCGAGCCGGGTCACCCGGCTGTTCAACCTGACTTCGCCGCCGTGCGCCTCGATATGGTCCCGGAACCGCTCCCACATCATCCCCGGCCCCTTTAGCGGATATTGAAAGCTGTCGATCAGACTCTTGACCTTGCCGCCGCCACCGAACATGGCATTGATCACCGCGCTCTTTAAAGAGAGTCCCTTGATGCGCTGGGCGGCCCAGTCCGCCTGAATCCGGTCGCAGGGCATCCCCCAGACCTTTTCCGTATAGGTCTGGAAAAAAGTCCGGTAGAGCCGCCAGCCGAAACGGTTTGCCACCCACTG
>JBHEOZ010000267.1:365-2213 GCA_046260555.1 Desulfurivibrionaceae bacterium | reverse complement strand
CGGTGAGATCTGGGCCCGCAGATAGCTGAAGAGAATCCGGACGCTCTCGACGATGCCGAGGTTTAGCAAGGCATTGGCCGGTTTGAGCGGGTAATCGTAAAAGCGGCCCCGGTAGTAGATCCGCGACTGGCGGGCGACGGTGATGAAATCCTCCCCCATCATCTCCTGCCAGAGCTGGTCGATATGGGCCATTTGGGTGAAGAAGCGGTGGCCGCCGATATCGAACAGGTAATCCTTGTAGGACTCGGTCCGGGATATACCGCCGACCTTGTCGCCCATCTCGAAGACGACCGGGCACATCTTGAGAGCGAGGCATTGGTGGGCGGCCGAGAGGCCGGCGGGACCTCCGCCGATTATGATAACCGTGGGTTCGGAGCGCAAATTATTTCCCTTTCCCGAGTCTGAAGAGGATCGAGCCGTAAAGAAAGGCGAGGCCGCTGTAGAAAAAATAAAGCCAATGCCAGGGAATGACCAGGAGGGTAAAGGCGAGCCCCCTTTTTCGCTGGAAAAAGCGGTAGCAGTGCCAATTGGTCGCGAGAAGGGTGATCATTAAAATAACCAGGGCGGGGCCGACGGGCACCCCGAAAAACAGGGCGAGAACGGTGATCAGGAGCGCGAAGATCAGGATCACGCTCAGGCGGCTCCGCCACGCGATATTCAGATCATCGACCATGCGCCCCCTGGTCAGAAGCAGTTCCGTCCAGGGCAGGGCCCGGTAGAAAAAATCGGTCTTCAGCAGCGAGCGCCAATCCCAATGTTTGAGATGCTTGACCTGTAATTCCCGGAGCAGATGGATTTCGTGGCCGGCCTCCTTGAGGCGGTAGCCCAGCTCGACATCCTCGATCGTACCGGGGCAGGCGCCCCCCGACGGCCGGCAGCGCTCTTCGGCAAAACCGCGCATCTCCCGGAAGACCCCGGCCCGGATCGCCCCGCAGCCGGTCCAGAAAGTAGAGGCGTTGCGCTTGCCGGTCTGGTGGGTGTAGTGGTGGAAGAGATTTTTGTACTGGGAGAGAAAATTAGTCTCGGCCGGGGCGTCGTCATAGGAGCCCATCACGGCGCTGACCGCCGGGTGGTTGTCAAAATAATCCCTGACCCGAGCGATGATATCCAGCGGCACGGTGACATCGGCATCGATAAAGAGAAGAATATCCCCCCTCGCCCTTGCGGCCCCGAGATTTCTGGCCCGGCCCGGCCCGGACGGCTCCGGAATCTCGATAATCCCGGCCGGAAAATCCCGGGCCAGCCGCCAGGCCCCGTCGCTCTCGCCGTCCGCCACCACGATGATTTCATCGGCCGGCGGCCGGGCGGCGGCAAGCGAGCCCAGACATTTGCCGAAACTTTCGCCGCCGTTATGAACCGGGATGATGACCGAAACCGTTTGGGTCATCACCCCTCCCCGGTCCCCTTGTAACGATGGAAGATGCCGCGCCGCAGCCAGAGCCAGAACAGGCTTTTCAAACCCTGCCCCGCGGCCCGGAGATCCTGGGCGTTGCGTAATTTCAATAACCTTCTGAACATATAGCCGGGCCGGCCGTAAAACCTGGTAAAGGCCAGCTGCCGCAAGGTCTGGATCTCTTCCCTGGTCATGGAGTAGGGCACGAAGGCCGCGCCCTGATAGGTGAAATCGGTGAGATCTTCGGAGATGGTGCCGTATTTTTCGAGATTGTCGTAGAGTTCCGTGCCGGGAAAGGGGGTGAGGGCATGGAAGTTGGCGATATCCGGATTGAGGCGGCAGGCAAAATCGATGGTCTTCAGGCCATCCTCGAAGGTCTGGCCCGGGATCCCGAAGAGAAACGGGGTATAGACGGTCAAGCCCACTTCCTTGGCGGCCTTGACCGCCTTTTCGAT
>JBHEOZ010000267.1:0-355 GCA_046260555.1 Desulfurivibrionaceae bacterium | reverse complement strand
ACGGTGATGCCCTTGTGGATGGCGTTGAGGTTTTTCTGCACCCCGCTTTCCGCCCCGAAAAGGATGGCCCAGCAGCCCGCCTCCCGGAAGGCCTTTAACAGTTTTTTATCGACCTGGTTGACGCAGGCCGAGACGAACCAGGTGAAATCCAGGCCGCGGCGCTTGATTTCCAGGGCGAATTCCATAGCCCGCTCGTAGTTGGCCGCCAGGGTATCGTCAAGGAATTTGATCTCGCGATAGCCCTGGCCGAGGACCAGTTCGATTTCCTCCATGACATTGGCGATGCTGCGATAGCGGATGCCGCTCTTTCTGTATTTGTCGATCTGGAAACAGTAGAGACAGCGGCGGTCACAGC
>JBHEOZ010000266.1:0-2652 GCA_046260555.1 Desulfurivibrionaceae bacterium | reverse complement strand
GCATGGATTTATCAAGTAAACCGATCGCGCTGTTCCGTGATCGGTTACCTCAAGCAAGGTGGTGAAATTAGATGACAGTTAATACGATTGAAGAGGCGATTGAAGATATCCGGGCCGGCAAGATGGTCATCCTGGTTGATGACGAGGATCGGGAGAATGAGGGCGATCTCTGTATGGCCGCCCAGATGGTGACTCCCGACGCGGTGAATTTCATGGCCACCCATGGGCGCGGCCTGATCTGTCTGACTCTGGTTCCGGAGCAGATCGAAAAACTCCAGCTGCCGATGATGGTCCGGGACAACAAGTCCCCGTTTGAGACGGCCTTTACCGTCAGCATCGAGGCGACCACCGGGGTGACCACCGGTATTTCGGCCGCCGACCGGGCCCGGACCATTCAGACCGCGGTAAGGCTCGATGTCAAGCCCCAGGATATTGTCAGCCCCGGCCATATCTTTCCGCTGAGGGCCCGGCGACTGACCCCGGCCGGGGTCATCTGCGAGATCATGAAGGATGACGGCACCATGGCGCGGATGCCGGATCTGAAGAAATTTGCCAAAAAACACAAGATCAAGATATGCACCATCGCCGATCTGGTCGCTTACCGGCTCCAGAAGGACACCCTGGTGCATCGGGCCGCCGAAACCAGACTGCCGACCACCTACGGCGGCGAATTCAAGGCCATCGTCTATACCAATGATGTCGATGACTACGAGCATCTGGCCCTGGTCAAGGGGGATGTCGATCCCGAGAGCGAGGTTCTGGTCCGAGTTCACTCCGAATGTCTGACCGGCGATGTCTTCGGTTCGATGCGCTGCGACTGCGGCGGCCAGCTCCAGGCGGCCATGAAGATGGTCGAGCAGGTCGGCAAGGGTATTATTCTCTACATGCATCAGGAAGGGCGGGGAATCGGCCTGGTCAACAAGCTGAAGGCTTATGCCCTCCAGGATGAGGGGTTGGATACGGTCGAGGCCAACACGAAGCTCGGCTTCAAGGCTGATCTGCGCGATTACGGAATCGGCGCCCAGATTCTTCGCGATCTCGGGGTGCGCAAGATGAAGTTGATTACCAATAACCCCAAGAAGATCGTCGGCCTGGAGGGTTACGGTCTCAAGGTTACGGGACGGCTGTCGGTTGAGATGGCCCCCGATGCCGAGAACCTCAAATACCTCCAGTGCAAGAAGGACAAGCTCGGGCATATGCTCGATCTCATTGTGAGTAAACCCGGAAAAGCTGACAAATAAATTGTTTTTTGCTATTATCGCTAAATGAACGGATCGAACGGATCGGCGGGAGATGAAGAGGCTTGTTTCCTCCCCATGGCCGAAAAAGATATCAGGAGACTGAAATGGTTAAATATATTGACGGTAGTCTTAAAGGTGACGGGAAAAAAATCGGCATTGTCGTTTCTCGTTTTAACTCTTTTATTGCCGAGAAGTTGGTGGAGGGTGCCCTTGATACCTTGATCAGGTCCGGAGTTGCCGATGGCGATATCGAAGTTGCCCGGGTGCCCGGCGCCTATGAGATACCTCTGCTGGCCCGGAAGATGGTCAAATCCGACCGCTTCGACGCAATCATCTGCCTCGGTGTGATTATCCGGGGCGCCACGCCCCATTTTGACTTCGTCGCCAACGAGGCGGCCAAGGGCATTGCCCAGGTCAGCCTGGACAGCGGGGTGCCGGTTATGTTCGGTGTACTGACCACCGACAATATCGAGCAGGCCATCGAACGGGCCGGTTCGAAGGGTGGCAACAAGGGGTCCGACTGCGCGGTGGCCGCCCTGGAAATGATCAATCTGCTTGCGCAGTACTGATCGCGTATATGACTGTTCCAATCAGGCGGAGGGCCAGAGAGCTGGCCATGCAGGTCCTGTATCAAAGTGAGACTTCCGGGCAGACCGTGGAGGAGGCCTTTGAGCTCATGCGGGATAACTTTCAGGCCAATAAAAAGGCGGCCCCCTATGCCCTGGAGATCCTGGCCGGAGTAATGGCTAACCGGGCCGAAATCGACGAGCTGATCTCCGAACATTCGAAGAACTGGCGTTTGGAACGGATGGCGATGGTTGACCGCAACATCCTCAGAATCGCCGCTTTTGAATTTTTGCATAAACGGGAAGATGTGCCGGCCTCGGTGGTAATCAACGAGGCCCTGGAGGTGGCGGCTCGTTATTCCGATGAGGATGCCTCCCCATTTATTAACGGGGTTCTCGATTCCATGAAAAATGCGCTGAGGCGGGAGTAATCGGCTTTATCACCGCTTATCCTTGCCGGGACACTAATTAAGATGGCCAAAGAAATCACCAGCCGCGAGCGGCCGAGTCTTGTCCAGGAACTCTTCTCCGTCATGGGGATAGTTGTCGCGGTTTTCCTGCTGATCTGCCTGGCCGGTTTTTCTCTCTCCGAAACCGGAAGTCAGGTCGAACCCCTCTATTGGGGCGGCAAGGTCGGCAGCTTTTTCGCCCGGCATGTCATGGCTTTTCTGGGGCTCGGTTCCTTTTTGATGGTTCTCCTGCTTTTCTGGTTTTCCCTTGCCTTTTTCTCACCCAAAGCAACCCTGGACCGGCTTCCCCACGTAGTCGCGGGCGGGACCGGTATTCTTATTGCCGGCAGCGGCATGCTTGCGGCCAGCGGCATTGCCCCGATGCATATCGGCGGG
>JBHEOZ010000265.1:0-2685 GCA_046260555.1 Desulfurivibrionaceae bacterium | reverse complement strand
GTCTGAAGATGTTCCGTAAATTATCATATGACTTGCTGTGGGCGTCCCGGTTATAAATCGCCAGGGAGATGGGGGTGCCGGTGGTTCTGCCCTCGAAGAGCCCGGAGAGGATCTCGACCCGGTCCGGTTCCTGGCGGGGGCTGGCGGCCGGACCGCCGGTCCCGGGCCGGCGCCGGTCCAGATCGTCCTGGATATCGTCAAGGGCCAGGTCCAGACCGGGGGGACAGCCGTCAATGGTCGCCCCGACCGCCGTCCCGTGGGATTCCCCCCAGGTTGTCACCCGGAATATGTTGCCGAAGGTGCTGCCTGCCATTTTTTCACCTTATCATCAATTAGTCTGCCGATAAATGAATCTTATTCATCGGTTGGCGGATCAAACCTGATTAAGTCACAAAATCAAACAAACAGCTACCTGTTTTCGTCCTAGACAAAATCACCCCGGCCGACAGCGTCGCGAAAAGTCAAAATCGCGCCGCCCGGCCAACGATAAATCAAGAGGCTGGAGGCGCCGGCTCGTCGCTCCTTATCCACCGGAAAGTATGTAACCAATCACGGAATAAGGCGCCAAGGTTCGGCCCATCTCCCATCCGGTAAGCGATTTCAGGGTGCCGGAGATGCAAGGCATCGGCCTGCGATGTGTACTGGTGTACATGAACAGGCCGATAACACAGCAGATTCGGCGAACAGGCCGATAACACAGCAGATTCGGCGCCCTGTGATCGCTTACGAAAGTGTGGATTCGAGCGGCTCCAGGTGTTTACGGTATTTTTCCCAGAGTTTGACCGAATCTTTGTAGATCGGCTTCCGTACCTGGGTCCAGCTCAGGGTGTTTACGGCTCGGGAAGTCTTGTAAAAAGCCAAGCAGCGCTCGTCCCATGACAGTCCGCAATGGGCCAACAATTTACGGGTTTCCCCCTCCTGGTCGGCTACCAGGCGTTCATATCCCAGATCGTAGATCATGCCGGGAAAAAGGTCATGCCAGTGTTTCATCAAATCCAGATAGAGAAGATAATATCGGCCGAGTTCCTCCTGGTCATAGGCATATTTTTGCACTCCACCAAAAAGATTCTTGTAAATCGAGAAACAATTATCCAGCGGCTCTCTGACGCAATGGATAATCTTCGCGTTCGGCAAGGCCAGGCGGATGGCCCCGATATACAAGGAATTATGGGGCATTTTGTCGGTAATAAATGTTGCCGAGGCGGAATGGGAACGGAGCCGGGCCAGATATTCCGCCGCCAGTGATTCATCGAAATCACCGCTGCTCCGGGAGATCTTTTCAAAGAGTTCCGTCAAAGAGCGCCCACCGGTTAATTTTAAAGCAACCTGTTGAAAATCTTCAAGCTCTCCGGCCCCGTGGACCTCGGGATGACTGGCCAGAATCTGTTCGGTCAGGGTGGTACCGGAGCGTGGCATACCGACAATGAAGATCGGGGTCTGATCGTTATTGCCTTTATCGAAATGTTCCGCGATATAATCTTCGCGGTAAACCTCTTTGATCAGCGCGAAGAGCTGTTCGTCTTCCTCGATCGCGTATTCATAGGATTGACGCTGCAACCGGTTCCCTTCCGCGATATAAGAAAACGACTTATCATGATCGTCATTATCCGCATGGGCTTTCCCGAGGGCGAAGGCCAACTGGATTTTCTGCTCATCTTCAAGATCTTTTTTCGCGAAGGCCTTTTCCTGCCTCAGCAAAAGGCCGTTTTCAATCGATCCTTCCCGCAGACTTGCCGCCAGCAGTAAACCATCGGCATGATCAGGCTCTATGGCAAAGGCCTTGTCGCAATATGCCTGGGCCTTATCCAGGTCACCCCGGATTGTATGAATTCTGCCGAGCCAGACCCAGGCATCCGGATACTCGGAATTTGCGGCCAGGGCCAGCCGCAAACTCTCAATTGCCTCTTCAAACATCTTTTGCTTATATAAGACATATCCCAGATGGCAATGGGCCTCAGCGTATTGCGCCTTACCGGCCAAGGCCCGCCGAAAAGAGTCAGCGGCCTCGTCATACATCTTTAGCTTTGCCAGGGCGACACCCAGGTTGTAGTGGGCCTCGGGGTATTCCGGCTTGACCGCCAAGGCATGCCGGAAACAACTGGCGGCATCATCGAACATCTTCTGGGCAGCAAGGGCAAGACCCAGGTTGAGATGGGCCTCGGCGTATTCCGGCTTGACCGACACGGCCTGCCAGAAACAACTGGCGGCATCATCAAATTTCTTCTGGTCCGCCAAAACCAGACCGAAATTATTGAGAACGACAAAGTCATCCGGCTGCAGTCCGAGCGCCTGCTCATAGCAGTTTAAGGCCTGTTTAAAATCTCCCTGGGCCCGATATGCCACACCTAGACTGTTGAGATAATCAACCCGTTCAGGCGCTTTCGCAAGAGCCCGTTGATAGTAAACGACCGCTTGCGCCGGATCCTTCTTGTCATCCAAAACCCGGCCCATCTGGTAGAGCGCTTCGGAATCATCGGGAACAAGGGCCAGGTACTGCTCGTAGGTGGCAGCCGCATGGGCGAGCTCTCCCTTGTCATGATATGCCCGGCCAAGATTAAACAAGGCATCAACCCGGTCGGGAGCGTATTTAATCGTCTTCCGCAGCAGATCTATCGCCTTATCGGGAATACCTGTCTGCGAGTAAAGAACAGCAAGCATATAAAGTGCATCCGGATGGGTGGGAAC
>JBHEOZ010000264.1:2448-2687 GCA_046260555.1 Desulfurivibrionaceae bacterium | reverse complement strand
GATATTGACGAAGGTAAAACCCTCGGGGGCCGGCAGCAGATAAGCGACCGAAAGCTGGTCCGCGCCCTCAACCACGTAGCGGTATATCTCGTGGAGTTCAAGTTCTTCCGGCGGGGGATTGGCCTTGGAGTAACCCAGCAGGCTCAGCATCACCTGCTGTTCGTGGGCATGCTCGTTGCGCTGCTTGGCCTTATCGGTCAGCATCAGGCCGGCGCCCATTACCAGTCCGGCCAGCAGGC
>JBHEOZ010000264.1:0-2330 GCA_046260555.1 Desulfurivibrionaceae bacterium | reverse complement strand
GTGCAAAACGTCGCGGCTTGAACCAGTTATCGAAAACCGTGCTCATCGGGTTCATCAGCAGGATCGCGTAGCAGATCCCCTCGGGATAGCCGCCCTTCAGGCGGATCAGCACGGTCAGCGCTCCGATCCCGATCCCGTAGACCAACTGGGCGGTCTTGTCGGTGGGACAGGTGACGTAATCGTTGGCCATGAAAAAAGCGCCGAGAAGCACGCCGCCGGAAAGAACGGCCAGCAGAGGATCGCCGCCGAACAGGGTCTCACCGCCGAATGCCCAGGAGAGCAGGGCCACCGAGCCGATCACCGAGACCGGGATATGCCAGGTGATGTAACCGCGATAAAGCAGATAGAGCCCGCTGAGGATAATGAGCAGGCCGGAAGTCTCGCCGATACTGCCGGGCCGCCAGCCGAGGAAGAAATCGGTATAGAAATTGGCGGCCGTGCCGTACTGGGCGGTAAAGGCGGACATTCCCTGCTCCTGAAGGACCGCCAGCGGGGTGGCGGTTGAAACCGCATCGATGGAGGCGCCCAGGTAGGAAAAAATCGCCATGTTTTCAAGGGGGGGCAGCCAGGCCGAGGTCATCGCAACCGGGAAGGTCGCCACCAGAAAAGCGCGGGCCAGCAGGGCCGGATTAAAGATATTGTAGCCGATGCCGCCGAGCAGATGTTTGCCTATATAGATGGCCATCACCGCCCCGAGGATCGGCATCAGGTAATGGACTCCGGGCGGAATCACGAAAGCGAGGAGCATCCCGGTAACCACGGCGCTGCCGTCACCGACGGTCACCGGGCGCCCCAGCCACTTCTGGCTGAGATACTCGACTCCGACACAGCTCAGCACACTCACCCCGGTAATGATCAGGGTCTGGATACCGAAGATAAACACCGACAGGATCAGAAGAGGCAGCAGGGAGGCGGCCACGGTCCACATGATCTTTGCCACCGACTCCTTGCTCTTGACATGGGGCGAGACCGAAACCTTCCATGTACCAGGCGGAGAGGCCGGGGCCTGAATATCCGTTTCTTGCTGTTTGATCGCTCTTCTCCTTGACGCTGCTGAACTATTCGTGCTTCGCCTTCATCTTGGCAAGTCTGACAAACTGGACCAGCGGACGCTTGGCCGGGCAGATGTACGAGCAGCAGCCGCATTCGAAACATTCAAACACCCCGAACCGGCCGGTATCCTCCGGGCGGCCCGCTTCCACATAAAGACCGATCTCCTTGGGCTCAAGTCCCATCGGACACGCCTCAAGACACCAGCCGCAGCGAATGCACTGGGAATGGGGGGCGTTGTCGATCTCGTTCTCGGCCAGAAAAAGCACCGCAGAAGTGGTCTTGGTAACCGGAATGTCCAGGCTGGAGACGGCAAAGCCCATCATCGGGCCGCCCATGACAACCTTGGATAACTCCGGAGTGACACCGCCCAGGTATTCGACGATATCGCTCAGCCTGGTGCCGACCTTGACCCGCAGATTGGCCGGCCTCTTGATCCCCTTGCCGGAGATGGTGACGATCTTTTCATATAAGGGCTTGCCCAGGACCACCGCGTCATAAATCGCCTTGGTGGTGCTGACGTTGTGAACGACCGCTCCGACCGCGGACGGCAGGGCGAAAGCCGGAACCTTGCGCCCGGTCAGGGTCTGAATCAGCTGTTTCTCTGAGCCTTGGGGATATTTAACCTGAAGGGGGCGCACCTCAATCCGGCAGTCGTCGGTCGAGGCGGCCGCCGCCGCTTCACTCATCAGCCTGATTGCTTCTGGCTTGTTGTTTTCGATGCCGATTAAGCACTTTTTGATCCCGAGAATCTTCAGGATGATCCTGGCCCCTTCGACTATTTCGCCGCTCGATTCCAGCATCTGCCGGTAATCGGCGGTTATGTAGGGCTCGCATTCGGCGCCGTTCAGGATCAGGGTGTCGACCGGGTTGTCGGGAGGCGGGTTAAGCTTGACGTGGGTCGGAAAACCGGCCCCGCCGACCCCGACAATCCCGGCGTCGTGGACCTTCTTGAGCAGTTCTTCCTTGGCGAATCCCTGCCAGTCAATCTTTTGATACTGCCGGGCCGGAGCGTCGGGGTCGGTTTTAATGGTTAGCGACGGCGCGCTGACCCGCATCGGATGGGCGGACATCCCGAAAGCCTTGACGACGCCGGCGGCCGGAGCGTGGAGCGGTACCCCCAGCCCTTTGGCCACTTCACCGATTACGTCCCCCTCGCCGACCAGATCCTTCCTGGCAACGGTGGGAGTACAGGGAGCGCCGATATGCTGAGCGAGGATAATCTCAAGTTCGGCGGGAACCCCCATCTCCTCGACGGCAAGATCGGCGGTCAACTCTTT
>JBHEOZ010000263.1:495-2702 GCA_046260555.1 Desulfurivibrionaceae bacterium | reverse complement strand
ACTTACGGGAGTGTGGCATGAATAGCGATATGGATTCCTATCGGCTCCAGGTTGAAAATGCGGTTGCCTATCTGGCTGAAAGAATCAGCGAACCCCCTGAAATTACGATTATCCTCGGTACCGGCCTCGGTGCGCTGGGCGAAAATGTCACGCCATCCCTGATTGTGCCGTACCGGGAGATTCCCGGTTTCCCAAGGGCAACGGCAGCCGGCCATGCCGGCAATCTGATCTTCGGCCGACTGGCGGGTCGGTGGCGGTGTTGCAGGGGCGCTTTCATTATTATGAAGGTTATTCGGCCAGGGAGCTGACCCTGCCCCTGCGGGTTATGGCTTTGCTCGGCGCCGGCGTCCTCGTGGTTACCAATGTTGCCGGCGGGCTGAATCTCGATTTTGCTCCGGGCTCTTTGATGATTATTCGCGATCATCTCAACTTTATTCCGGACAATCCCCTCCGCGGCGCCAATATCGATGAGTGGGGGCTCCGCTTTCCCGATCTTTCCACACCATATGATGAGGTTCTGCGCAGTCTGGCCGTCCGGGCGGCCGCCCGGCTGCGGCTGGCCGGCGTTGTTACCGGGGTCTACGGCGCTATTGCCGGCCCCAGTCTGGAGACTCCGGCCGAAACCCGTTATCTTCGGAACTGCGGCATCGACGCGGTCGGCATGTCCACGACCCCGGAGGTGATTGTCGCCAGACATGCCTCAATGCGGGTTCTGGGGCTGTCGGTGATTGCCAATGTCAACGACCCCGATAACTTTCAGCCGGTTCTGTTTGAGGATGTGGTGGCCGGCTCCCGCCAGGCCTTGATTAGGCTGACGGATTTGATAGCCGGGATTGTCGTTGCGATCTGATTGGCAGGGAAAATTCAAAATCGGTTATTTCTCCCATCGGCAAATCAAGGGGTCTAAACGGCACTGACCGGCCGGTCCGCCGCTTTTCTGCAAAAAGCGGCAAATCGGTTTCTTCTCGATCGTGGCTCGATTTTTTTTGCCATCCGGGTTATTATTAAGTAACTATGTAAGTATAATAGTTTAAGCAGCCGCTTTGATTTGACCGGTCTGTTTTTTTGATGGATTACAGAAGCCGCCGTTAGCCGGGGGTTTTTACTTTTGGCCGTTAAAAGGATTTTACCTGTTTAAAGCGGTCAACTCTTGTTGGAGATGAAAAATGTTTGGACTGGGTATGCCTGAGCTTATCGTTATCCTGGTGATTATCGTGATAATCTTCGGAGCCGGCAAGTTGCCGGAAATAGGTTCCGGTATCGGCAAGGGAATCAAGAATTTTAAAGAGGCCACCAGGCACGACGAAAAAAACGAGCTCGATGATAAAAAGGACGAAAAATCGTCCGAGAGCTGAGTCTTTATCAAATGGGGACTTCGGTTTCCCCAATAATTTCAGGGTGACATTATGTTTGGATTGGGAACTCCCGAGCTTATCGTGATCATGGGGATCGCCTTTCTGGTCTTCGGCGGCAAAAAACTGCCTGAGCTCGGCGCCGGACTCGGCAAAGGGATCACTTCGTTCAAGAAGGGGTTGCGGGAAGTCGAAGAGAGCGTGCCCGGCGTCAAGGAAGCGGCCGAGGTCAAGGAAGAGATAGCCAAGGTCAAGGACCTCGGTAAGATTATCGGTAAATAGTTTTAGCCGGTCTCGCGGAAAGCCCGCCGGGACCGGCATCGGGTTATTGCTTTTTCGGCAAGACTGACAAGCTTGCAAAAAGTCACGGGATGGCTAAGCAAAGGCCGGCCGGGTTTAATACTCCTCGATCAGGCGCCTGAACCAGCGAATCATTCTCTCCTTTGCCTCTTTCATATCGAGGTAATATATATCACGGGGAAACAGGAGTTCGGCGACCCCGGAATCAAAGATCCTCTTCACTTCGTACTCGTCGTGGGCCACATCTTTCTGGTACATATAGTTCAGGTAGCTTTCATTGGTATGGACAATGAATTCGACCCGCATGCCGCTCATTTTCGCGAAAAATTTCAACATGGGAGTCTTTGCCGAACTGCCGTAGTTGGAGCTCCGGTACGAGCCGCCCCGCAAGGTGTCGCTGATTTCCTCAAGGGTCATTAATGAATTGGCCTTGATGGCGCTCTGGGTCAGATGCTTCTGGAACAGCTTGACCTCCATCACCGAATCCAATACTCCCATCAGGCCCAGTTCGTCATCCACCGCCACCGCCGGGTTCTGTTCGTTTTTGCGGAGCAG
>JBHEOZ010000263.1:0-445 GCA_046260555.1 Desulfurivibrionaceae bacterium | reverse complement strand
CTCGGCGGGGCTGATGATCCGCAGATCCCGGCAGGTGAAATCCGCTGAATTGTGATGACTTATCAGGTAGACGGGATTGAGTTCGCCGATCAGAATAGTTTTGCTCCAGACATATTCGTTAAGGAAATTTAAAAATTCGGCAAATTTGGCCTCGTTATCGGTTTCCCTTTCCCGCTGGTCAATCGAGCCGGCCAGCAGCATCAGGATCAACTTTCTTTTGGCCTCGAACCGCGCCTTTTTGTGATATCTTCTGTCGTAAGTAATCAAAAGCAGGTCAACCGGACTGCCGGCTATATCGATTTCGTTGGTGATCTCGATATGGGAAGCGTAATTGGCCAGAACCTTGTTTCTTAAATAGCGAATTACTCCGTCGGCGGTTCGCGAATAGCTGTCGACCCGGGTGATGATCTCCCGGTCGATGCCTTCGATGCCGAACATGTTTCCC
>JBHEOZ010000262.1:0-2723 GCA_046260555.1 Desulfurivibrionaceae bacterium | reverse complement strand
GGGAACTGGCCGCGCCCCTGCCGATGCCGGAGTCCAACCAGCTCCTGGCCCTCCGCGACCTCACCTTCGGGCACCTGCCGGCCGCCCCGCCGGTCTTAAACGGGATCAGCCTGGAGCTAAAACCGGGCTTTACGGGGATCGTCGGCAAAACCGGAGCCGGCAAGACCACCCTCTGTCAGCTCCTGGCCCGGATATATCCGGTCGGCGACCACCAGTATTTCTGGGGAGCTACCGACGTCAATCGTTTGAGTTTGCAAGAGGTGCGGAGCCGGATCGCCTATGTCCCCCAGGACACCCTGCTCTTTTCCGATACCATCGGGGCCAATATCTGCTTCAGCCGTCCCGAGGCCGATCAGCGGGAGATCGAGAAAGCGGCCCGCCTGGCCGCGATTCACGACGAGATCAGCAACCTCGACCAAGGCTACCGGACCAGGGTGGGTGAAAGGGGGGTGCTGCTTTCCGGCGGTCAGCGGCAGCGAATCGCCCTGGCCCGGGCTCTGCTCACCGGCCGGCCGGTGATCATCATCGACGACGGGCTGTCGGCGGTGGATACCGACACCGAGCACCGGATCATCGCCAATTTCCGAAAATGGCTGCCCGGCCGGACCTGCGTCATGGTATCGCACCGGGTCGCCCCGATCCTGGAAGCCGATGAAATCGTCGTTCTCGAAAACGGCGTTATTGCCGCCCGCGGCAACCATCGAGAGCTTCTGGAGCGCAGCCGATTTTACCGGACCATCCACAATCACCAGAGATCAAACACCGGGACGGGGCACTGATGCACTACGGCTACGGTTATTTCGAAGAGGAGCGCCTGAAGAAATCAGGCGACCTGAAGCTCTGGCGCCGGATCATGATCTATGTCGCGCCCCGGTGGCTGGAGGTGGCCGGGGCGATCATCCTGTCGCTGGTCATTACCGGTTGCAGCCTGGCCCTGCCCCATCTGATCCGCCGCGCCATCGACGATTTTATTGTCAACAGCGAACTGGACTCGGTTGCCCGGCTGGCCGGGGTATCCGATCTGGCCCTGATCTTCCTGGTCCTCCTGGTGGCTGGATTCGCCGCCAACTTTTTACAGGTCATCGTGCTTGAGTGGACCGGTCAGCAGATCATGCATCGCATGCGCCAGGATCTGTTCAGCCACATGCTCTCCCTGGAGACCGCCTTCTTCAACCGCAACCCGGTGGGCAAGCTGGTGACCAGATTGACCAATGATATTCAGAACATGCATGAAATGTTCACCTCGGTTATCGTCACCCTGTTTAACGATATGGTCAGGATTGCCGGCATCCTGGTGATCCTCTGCCTGATGAACTGGCGTCTGGCCCTGATCATGATGCTTCTGATCCCGGTAATAATCTTCAACACCGCGCTGTTCAGCCGTCTGGCCCGTCTGGCCTTCCGGGAGATCCGCACCCAGCTGGCCCGGATCAACGCCTTCCTGCAGGAATCCCTTTCCGGAATCAGCATCATCCAGCTCTTCGCCCGGGAAGAAGATACCCGCCGCCGGTTCGACGAACTCAACGAAACCTTTTTGCAGAGGTGCTTTTACCAGATCAAGATCTTCGCCCTCTTCATGCCGCTGCTGGAACTGCTCAGCGCCGTGGCCGTCGCCCTGATCATCTGGTACGGCGGCGGCCAGATCATCCGGGAGAGGATGAGCATGGGAGAGCTGGTGGCTTTCCTCACCTACATGCGCCTTTTCTTTCAGCCCCTGCGCGACCTCTCCCAGAAATATTCCATCGTCCAGTCCTCGCTGGCCTCGGCGGAGCGGATCTTCCAGCTCCTCGACACCGACAGAAACCTGCCCACCGCCGCCGCGCCGAAAAAGGCGGCGGTGATCAGGGGCGGGATTGAATTCGAAGGGGTGACTTTCGGCTATGAAAAAGCGCAGCCGGTGGTCAGGGAGTTGACATTCCGGGCCAAACCCGGCGAAACCGTGGCCATTGTCGGGGCCACCGGGGCCGGCAAGACCACGATCATCAATCTCCTGGAGCGCTTTTACGATCCGGACCGGGGCCGGATTCTCCTCGACGGCATCGACCTGAAAGAGCTCGCCCCCGAAGATCTGCGCCAACAGATCGGCCTGGTCATGCAGGAGGTCTATATCTTCCCGGCCACCTTCAGGGAAAATATCGTCATGGACCGGGAGCTGCCCGACCAAAGGCTGTACGAAATCATCGAGGCCGCCCAGTTGAGCGCTTTTATCAACAGCCTGTCCGAGGGACTCCGGACCAGAATCGGCGAAGGGGGCCAGGATCTCTCCGCCGGTCAGCGCCAGCTCCTGGCCCTGGCCGACCATCAGTCGCTGATGGCGCAGGGCGGCATCTATTATCGTTTACAGACTCTGCAAAACGGAGTGACCTGAGACGCGGGGCAGCGCTGAACTTGATCGCATATCCTGTGGTCAGTTACAAAAAATATGGTCCGAAACGGATAAAAAGCCTATAATGGGTAAGAATTTCTTCATGGAGGGAGAAAATGACAACACGATGGTTTTTTTTCGTTTTCCTGGCGGCAATCGGCGTGCCGGCCGCTCTGCAGGCCGGTATGAACATGGGCGGCATGGTCTTAGAGGTCAAGATCCAGACGAAAAACGTCGGGACGGTAACTTTCGACCATACCAAGCACGGGGCTGACTGCGGCGGCTGCCATCCGAAAATTTTCAAAAAGAAGAACAACAGCAACCACACCACCATGAAGGCCATGGAAAAGGGGAGGTC
>JBHEOZ010000261.1:2425-2760 GCA_046260555.1 Desulfurivibrionaceae bacterium | reverse complement strand
GCTATGAAGAATTCGCTGATCTTTTCAAATAATCCGGGAGCCTGCATGGGAACTTTTGCCAAAAACCGTCTGGTTGCGCCCCTGTTTTTCACCATTCTCTGGCTGCTCCCCGCCCCGGCCGCTTCCGCCCGGGAATGGCTGATTGACATCGACCACTCCGCCGCCCACTTCTCGATAAGGCACATGACCATCGCCATGGTCCGCGGTCATTTCGCCGAGTTGACCGGCACCGCCGTTTTCGATGAGCAGAGCGGCAAGATGACCAACATGCAGATCGTCATCGGGGTCAAGAGCGTCGACACCGGGGTAGCCAAACGGGACGAGCACCTGCGCAG
>JBHEOZ010000261.1:0-2407 GCA_046260555.1 Desulfurivibrionaceae bacterium | reverse complement strand
TCGACAAATACCCGGTCATGATCTTTATTGCCAAAAAAATCGAGACGGGGAAAAACGGTTCCGGCAAGATAGTCGGCGATCTGACCATCAAGGGCACTACCAAAGAGGTGGTTGCCGAGCTCCACGGCCCGACCGAGACCATTAAGGACCCCTGGGGCAATCTGCGGAAAGGCGGCAAAATAACCGCTGCCATCGACCGCACCGACTTCGGGATCACTTATAACAACACCCTTGCCAATGGTGGGGTGACAATCGGCAATACCGTCGAAATCGTCACCGATTTTGAAATTGTGATCCCTGAAACAACGCCGCCAAAACCCTTAATCGGAACATCGTCGGCGCCGCAAAAAAATCGATTAAATCCTGATTAACGGAAGGTGAAATAATCAATGGCCAGGATATATTACTCCATACTGCTTGCCCTGCTGATTTCAGCCCAACTCCCGGCAACATCGGTAAAGGGTGAGGACGCCCCCCCGGAAAGCCGCACCTCACCGAAGGCATGTCTAGAATGTCATGAAAAGATCTGGAATGAAGGCATGGCCAAACGATTCGTCCATCCTCCTTTTCGGGAAAAAAAATGTCTCGACTGCCACGCGGCCGACTCCTCGCTGGGTACTGAAGATTCAGACTCCGACGAACCCGACGATCCCGAAAAGGTAAACTGGACCGGGAAAAGCCTGGCGCCGGCCACCAGCCACTGGTTTGAATTCACTACCGAGAACAAACCCGCCATCATGATTCTGGAGGCGACCTATGGCTCCAGTGTCAGGCTCTACCGTGAAATCAGGATCCCCCCTTTAAATGAACTGCCCAATCTGGCCGATATCTACCAAGATAAAGCACCGATGATTACCGATGTGAAAGTCCTGGCCGTGGAACAAGGGGTCTTCTTAAAGGCCACCATCTCCTGGAAAACCGATCGGCCGACCACCTCGGCGATAACTTACGGGATCAAGGAACTAAAGCAGAAAACCATAGATGACAACCGCTTACAGACCGATCACCTGGAAATTCTAAGCCAGTTGGAACATGGAGAGACTTACCGATTCAGGATTATCGCCGAGGATTCGGTCGGCAACCCCGCTAAATCGGATATATATGAATTCAGCACCGCTTCAACCTTTTCCAGCGCGGCCCTTGAAGAACTCGAGAAATGCTGCCTGGCGACCCCTTTGGGACTGAAAAGCCTTTTCTACCGTAAGGGCGGCAGCTATCTGATCAACGTTACCCTGGCCCGCCCGGTAAAAATATTCTTCAAGATAAAGGAAGAGATCGATTCGGAAAACCAGGAAGTCATGGAAGAGGAGTCGCCGGACATCAAGCATGTTATCGTCAACGAAAAAAAGACCATCTCCCTGGTCGTCTGCAAAAACTGCCACCAGGACATGAGCGGTCATCATCCGGTTAACGTCTTCCCTCAAAGAAAGATGGTAATCCCGGACGATTACCCTGTTCTGGACGACGGCAGGATAAGCTGCGTCACTTGCCACAATCCCCACGCATCTGACCTGCAATTCCTGATGATCAAGGACTACTACACCGGGGAACTTTGCGTGGGCTGTCACAGCGAATACGGATCGGTCGGAAAGAATGCCCAGGAAGAGAAGTCAAAAAAATTGGCAGGCAACAAGATATACTCATTCGACATCATCGCGCCGTGATTGCCCACAACCCATAGCAATCGATCACGGGATAAGCCAGCCAGAATTGGCCAATCTCCAATCCGGTATGCGATTACAGGGGCGCCGGAGATGCAAGGCATCGGCCTGCGATGTGTACTGATGTACATGAGCAGGCCGATAACCAGCAGTTTCGGTGGCCGGTGATCACTTACAACCGATAAAATCACGGGGAAGCCCGCCCGAACGCACCAACTCTTCCAGAAAACGATTGACCATGCGCTCCTCCCCCGGGGGTACCAGAAACCCCGGCACCGGCCGGGTCGGCAGCAGACGGGCCTTACCGGGTTCGGGGCGGCGGCCGCCGGCGACCTTATCCAGATAGGCCAGGACATCGTTCATATTACCCCAGAAGCCGTTTAGGTCGAGATGTTCGAGAAGCTGGTTAACCGCACTGTTCAAGGTGACAAGCCATTCCGGGACTTCGGCAATGCCGTGGGCAAGACAAGATCTCGTCGACCCGAAACTCCGGCAGCCGAAGGGCCTGACCGGATAAACTGTGCAGCGCTCATTCCGGAGAAAGACGCACGGTTCGTAAATCCAGGGCGACTCCGCTTCCGGTTCCGATTCACGCCCGGCCAGGCAGGCGGCGGCCAGTTCATTGGTGGTCATGGTCGGCCGCGCCCGTTCGCCGAGGTCGGGCAAGGGAGGCATTTTCCTCTGTTGTCCGGCCAGAAATACGGTTATCGCCCGGCCTTCGGCGGTGGTCATGGTCACGCTCTGGG
>JBHEOZ010000260.1:392-2765 GCA_046260555.1 Desulfurivibrionaceae bacterium | reverse complement strand
GCTGATCAACGACCTCGAGGAACTGCGGGGACTGGCCGGAAAACTGGCCGGGGGGCCCCATCTGGCCGTCGATGTCGAGACCTCCGGCCTCGATCCGCTGAGCGCCGATCTGGTCGGGATCTCCCTGGCAGCCGAGATCGGTGTGGCCTGGTACATACCGATCGGGCATCTCGATGGTGACGGCTCACCGGTGGCGGGCCAGATTCCGCTGGCGGAGGCCCTGGAGGTTCTCGGGCCGCTGCTAACCGATCCGCAGCTGCCGAAGATCGGCCATAACCTGAAGTTCGATTACAGCGTTTTCCGCAACCAGGGGGTGCGGCTGGCGGGCCGCCTCTGGGATACGATGCTTTGCTCCTACCTGATCGCCCCGGCCCGGCGTTCCCACAAGCTTGACGATCTGGCCGAAGAGCTCCTGGAACTCAAACCGACCTCGTTTGCCGAAATCACCGGCCAGGAGAAAGGCCGGGGGAAAAAGAAAGATCCGAACTTCGCCTTTGTCGCGCCGCAAGCGGCCGGGGACTATTCCTGCGAGGATGTCGACGTGGCCCTGAGGCTCTGGGAGCATTTCCGCCCCCAGCTGATCGAACTCGATTTGTGGGACCTTTTCGAACAGGTCGAGTGCCTGATTATTCCGGTTCTGGCCGAGATGGAATTGGCGGGAATCACCGTGGATCGGGAAGAGCTCAAAAGATTGTCCCGGGAATTCGAAGATAATCTGGCCGGTTTGGAAGAAGAGATTTGCCGGTTGGCCGGGCAGTCATTCAATATCGGTTCGCCCAAGCAGCTCGGCGAGATCCTCTTTGAAAAACTGAAACTGCCCCAGGGCCGCAAGACCAAGACCGGCTATTCCACCGACGCCAAGGTCCTGGAAAATCTCGGCCGCTATCACGATCTGCCGGTCCTGGTCATAAATTACCGCAATCTGGCCAAGCTGAAGTCGAACTATGTCGACACTCTCCTGGAGCAGATTCATCCTAAAACCGGCCGGGTCCACTCCTCGTTCAACCAGACGGTGACCGCCACCGGCCGGCTGTCGAGCAGCAATCCCAATCTGCAGAATATCCCGATCCGCACCCCGGAGGGGCAGAAGATCAGGCGGGCCTTTATCGCCGCGCCCGGCCACGTCTTCCTGGCCGCCGATTACTCCCAGATCGATCTGCGGGTCATGGCCCATTACGCAAAGGATGCGGCCCTGATCGACGATTTCCGGGCCGGTAAGGATATCCATCACCAGACTGCGATAGAGATCTTCCGGGTCAGCTCCGGTTTCGTCACCCCGGAGATGCGGCGGGTCGCCAAGACCATCAATTTCAGCATTGTCTACGGGATCAGCGCCTTCGGGCTTGCCGCGCGGCTCAACCTGAGCCGGAAGGAGGCGGCCACTTTCATTGAGCGCTACTTCGAGCACTATCCGGGAGTGAAGAAATTCATGGAGACGGTGGTCGAGGAGGCCCGGCAAAAGGGTTATGTGACCACGATGCTCAAGCGCCGCCGGCAGCTGCCGGATCTTAAGAGCAGCAACCGGATGCAGCGGGAGGCGGCTGAACGGATTGCCGTCAATACCCCGATCCAGGGCACCGCGGCCGATATTATCAAACTGGCCGCCATCGAGGTGGACCGGCAGCTCAAGGCCAAAAAACTTGGGGCCAGGGTCCTGTTGCAGATTCACGATGAACTGGTCCTGGAGGTTCCCGAAGAGCAACTGGCTGAAACCCGGGAACTGGTGGGAACCGCCATGGAGTCGGTGATGCGGCTCGACGTGCCGTTGGAGGTCAATCTCTCGACAGGATCCAATCTGGCCGAAACCTGAGAAGAAGCGATGTATATTGCCCGGATAAACGAATATGGCGCGGTCCGGTATGTGATCCGGGAGTCGGCGCCCGCTCCGCGGGATGATTATTTTGTCGCCCGGGACCTGTTCGATCTGGGCAGCGATCCGGCCCGGTTTATCCACTATTGCGGCCGGGGCGCCTTTTATCTCGATCCGGAGCTCGAAGCAGTGGTCGCCCGCAGGCGGAGCCCCCCGGGGAAACCGATCTGGAAGGGCTGTTCCTGCCGTTCCTGGAGCCCGCCGCCCGGCGGCAGGCCGAGTTTTTCGGGGCCGGTTACCGGAACTTTTCCCCCCGGAAATTATCCGAAGCCGATCTCGCCTATCTTGAGCAGCGCACCCATCTTTTTGACAAAAGACGCCTCCATTACCTGCGCTACGCCTCCCTGAGCCAGGCCCGGCTCCATAAAGCCCCTCCGAAGCTGTTTCTGCCTCTGCTCTACAAGTCCCGGGACGAACTGGAGCAGTTTTTAATGGTCCAGGAAATGGTCCTCGAACCGACGGAGTTTCGCCAATACGTCTACGTGATCTTCGATCTGCAGAGG
>JBHEOZ010000260.1:0-382 GCA_046260555.1 Desulfurivibrionaceae bacterium | reverse complement strand
CGGAAAACGCGGCCCGGGTAATGCCCGAAGGGCTCGATCAGGAGAAGCTGGACGAGATTTTCGAAGGCGAGTTCTGTCGGTTGTTCGAAGAGCCCTCTTTCGGAGCCGGTCTGGATGAACGGGCCTTGACCGGCTATCTGAGCCGTTACCTTGTAATGTTTTTCGACTATGGCTTCCCGGGCGGGTCGTTCGAGGAAGAGTATATCCGCCGGTTCATGAACGGGCGCCGTTCTTTTCGCTTTCCCGAAAAAAAGGTGGCGGTCGATGAGCGGGAGGTGGTCGAGTTATTCGGGATCGAACGAGCCGAGCTTGAGCGGATGAGCAAGGCGAGCTTCACCACCCTCTACCGGAAACTCGTCCATGCGCATCATCCCGACAAGGG
>JBHEOZ010000026.1:13185-13451 GCA_046260555.1 Desulfurivibrionaceae bacterium | reverse complement strand
ACGGACTTTTCGAAGCGTGGTAAACCGGTAATATCAACAATTTCTGAGTCCCTAAGTCCTTAACCTTGAACCTTGTAGCTTGAACCTTGTAGCTTGCAGCTGTCCTTAACCTTGAACCTTGCATCTTGGACCTTGTACCTGTCCTTAAGTCCTTAACCTCACCCCTCACTCCTAACACCTCACTCAATTTCTCACCATTCAATCCCGAGCATCAGACAGTTGATGCCGCTGCCGATGCCGAGCACCGCCGCCTTTTCACCTGATTT
>JBHEOZ010000026.1:5369-13057 GCA_046260555.1 Desulfurivibrionaceae bacterium | reverse complement strand
ATCACCAGCGCCACGGCGCCGGAGCCGATCGTCAAGGAAGCAAAACTGTTCTTGATGCTTTTCCGGGTCAAGGTCGGATTGTCAAGCAGGCCGGCAACGGTCGATTCGACCAGTTCCTCGGCAGTCTCGCCGGAGACGATCAGGCCATTGGCGACCAGCCCGAGCTCGATCATCCCGCCCAGGGTCACCATTCCGTTCAGAAAACCAAGGCAGGCGTTGGAAATATCGTAAACCAGACATTTTTCGGGCAGCCCCAGCTGGCGGTGGACAAAGGTGGCGGTGGCCGGCTCCATCATATTCCGGCTGACTCCGGTAAAAAACAGGCACTCAAGCTCGGCCGGATCGATCCCCGCTGCCGCGATCGCCTTTCTGCCGGCCAGAACCGCCCCGTCGCTGGGCCGCATCCCTTCATCCCAGAATCGCCGTTCCCTGATTCCGGACATCATTTCAAGACGGCCGGGGGGCAGCTTCAGACGCTGGTAAAGCGGGGCCAGGCGCTCCTCGAGCTGCGCCGAAGTTACCACCCGGGGCGGCAGCTCGTAACCGAAACCATGGAGTCGGACCTTGTTGAATTTCATCAGCTGATAGCCCTGTTGACGATCTCGGAATCGAAATAGTTAACCGCCATCCCGGCGTCAATCACAATGGCCTGGGTGTTGATTCCGGAAGATCGTTCCGAGAGGAGGAAGGCGGCCGCGTCGGCTACTTCCGCGGTTTCCAGGGCGCGTTTCCGTAAAGTGGCCTTCTCGGCGTAAAGATAACTGTCGACGTAGCCGGGGATGCCGGCCGAGGCCGAGGTCTTGAGCAGGCCCGGGCAGACCGCGTTAAATCTGACCTCGGAGAAAGCGGCGAAGCTTTTGGCCAGAAAGCACAGCGACGATTCGAGAGCCGCCTTGACCGGCGCCATGTAACCGTAGTTTTCGGAGGCCATTTTGGTAGTGGAGATCGAAATAGTGATTATGGAGGCATTCCCGGCGAGCAGGTTCTTGAAATGGTTGGCAATAGAGATAAAAGAGAAACAGGATATGTCCATGGCCTGGAGAAAATCTTTCTTCACCGTTTCGTGAAAGGGTTTAATTCCTTCCGAATAATTGGCGAAGGCGATGGAATGGACGATGCCCGCCAGTTTTCGACCGTCAAGGAAACTCTTGATCTCTTTACTCAGCTGGACAATATTTTCTTCCCGCTCGACATCGCAGATAAATACCCTGGAGTCCGGGAAAAGCTTGTCGGCGGCGGCGAGACGCTGCTCGGACCGGACCACATGGATAACCTCTGCCCCCTCCTCGACCAGAACCCTGCCGATCGCGCAGGCCACCGACTTGCGATTAGCCAGGCCGAAGACCACGAATGTTTTACCTGCAAGTCCTAAAAAACCCAATGCGCTGCTCCTTGGTCTTGTCCGCTCAGATCCATGCCCGATCAGCTCCGCAGATAGGCGTCGGCGTCGTTGGCGACGATGACCCCGTAGTTGATGGCGCCGAGCCAGCCTGACATGATGATCCCGACCGAACCGACATGGAAAAGGCCCTTGACGTCGTTGAACAGGGTGCGGGACACCTCGAGCCCTTCGAACTTGGTGCCGAAGGAAGTGCCCTTGGTGTGGAGGGTGTAGCGCTGAAAAGTCTTGGGGGTCGCCGCCTCCAGCCAGTCGCATTTTTGGCGGATATCGGGGATATATCTTTCCAGATCGACGAGGCTCCTCTCGATCATCTTCTCCTTTTCTTCCCGATAGCGTTCCTCCGGCAGCACGGCCCAGTCATCGTAGCGGGCGTTCATCGAGGCGACCACCGTATAGCGGTCATGGCCCGGCCTGGTCTTCGGATAATAGAGGGAAAAGGTCCGGCTGCGGGTTTCCATGTCGAGCATCTCATCGACATCGTAGACCGGGGCCGTCGAGGTGAAGAGGAGATCGCCGATATCGTCGAGCCTCTCCCCTGCCCTGATCCCCATGTAGACCTGACAGCTTGAATTATTGACCTGGACCGGCTTGATCTTTTCGAGAAATTCGGCGGAAAAGGATGCGCGTCCGGCCAGGTCGTCGATCGTATTGAGGATGCCGGCGTTTGATACCACGCAGGGTGCTTCGATAAAGCGGCCGCCGATCTCGACCCCCCGGACCCGCCCCTGGTCGATGACGATCCGTTCCGCCCGGGAGTTGGTGCAGATGGTCACCCCGTTCTTTTCCAGTTCCTCGACCATCATCTCGATAAGCTTGTCGGTACCGCCGCTGAAGGTGAAGACCCCCTTGTTCATGAAATTGGAGAAGACGATGCCGTAGGTGATTGCCGGATCGTTGAAATTTGAGCCGTTGGCATAGCTGATCGGCTCCATCAGCAGGCGATGGACATCGGTGCGGCCGGGGAAAAACTGTTCGAAGAGCTCCCGGGTCGTCATGGTCCGGTCGTCGTAGAAATTCATCCCGGCCACCGTATTGAAAAAATCGTCGACCGAGGCGCGGGGCACCTTGAACCGGTTGGTGAGGATCGAGGTGAAATCTACCTTGTCGAAGGTGGTCCTGATGGTGAACTGGGGGTTGTCGAAAACGATGTTGTTCAGCTGAACGATCGAATCCATGATCGCCCGGTTCCAGTACTTGCGGCAGGTCTTTATCATCCCGTGGGGAAAGCCGTGCAGGGAGATATCGAAGATGTGGCCCCGGCGCTTGAACCAGGTGGCCAGGCCGCCGAGCCGATGATGATGCTCGACCAGCAGGACCCGGTGGCCGGCGTTGGCCAAGCGATTGGCGGTGGTGAGACCGCCCAGGCCGGAGCCGATTACCACCACATCGTATTTGTCGGCGGCCTTTTCGATGTATTTATAAGGCATCTTTCAATTTTCTTTGAAAATATGTTTGTTTACCATGGTTACCCCGGAAAGCATCGCGCCGACTATGCCCAGATAACCCTGATCGGTTCCAGCGACAAAGAGGTTGGAGAGAGGCGTGACGCCGTCTTTTATTTTAATCGGGCTGCCGTAGATCGCCCCGTTGACCTTGCCGGTGAATTTCTCGATGGTGGTCGGCGTGAAAACATCCTGATATACTACTTTTTCCCGATAATTCCCAATGATTTCCCCAACTCTTCCAGCGGAGCGATCCGCCCAGAACTTCTTCTTTGCCGCGTATTCTTCCGGGCCATACGATTTCCAGACCTCGTAGTTGGCCGGATGGGTGACCCGGAGCTGAAAGTCGGCCCCCGGTTCGAGGTCATGGAAGTTTTCCGGAAAGCAGATGACCCCGCAGTCGACATTGACCGCCTGATCGGGGCGGCGGTAATCGAAGGGTTCATCGAGGTTGTAGAAAATGATGGTCTCATCGCCGCGCAGATCCTTCCGGCAATCGGCGGGCAGGACATTGATGATCTCGACAAAGCTCATCCGGCCGCTGTACCCGGCCGCTTCTTCGGTCGGACCATTATCCCGGGCCATGAACCGGAGGGTGGCGGGATAGCCGGCGGTTGAAATAACCTGCCGGCAGGCGATCTCCTCGCCCGATTCGAGAACCACCGCGCCGACCCGGCCGGCGCTGACCCGGAAGCGCTTGACCGGGGCGCGGAATCTGATCTCGCCGCCCAGGGCCCGATAATGGTCAAGCAGGGTATCCAGGAAATCCTTGATGGTTCCGGCCGGCCGGAAAAATCCTTCCAGGTAAACCGCCTGGAACATGATAACGAACTGGTCGAAATCCATATCATGCTCGTTACAGTTGCCGTACATCATCAGGGGCCAGAGCAGCATGTTCGTCAGGCGCTCGTTATCGAGAATCGCCGCCAGGCGTGCCTTGGCCGAGGCCCAGGGCCGGTCGACGAAGGGATCATGGCTGCTGACCAGTTCGACCAGAGCATTGAACCGGTCGAGCGATTCAGGAAACAGCCGCTCCACTTCGCGGCGCAGGAGATCAAGGTCGTTGGAAAAGGACAGAGTACGGTGGTCGGGAAAGTAGATGGTGGAACGCAGCTGCTGGTGGGTGGAAAATTTCTTGCGGGAAAGTTTCAGCTGGCGGAACAGGCGGTTTAAAGGCGCCGCTTTACTGCCCGGCGGCGCGTAATTGGTCATGGCGTGGAGGCCGGTTTCGAGCAGGCGCCCCTGCCGGTAGTAATAGGAGTTAAGGCCGCCGGCAATGGCGTGTTTTTCAAGGATCAGAACTTTAAAGCCGAAGCGGGCCAGGCGAATACCGGCAGCAAGACCGGAGAGTCCGCCGCCTATGATTATCTGATCGTAGGAGACCAAGCGCTTTAAACGTCCTTAAGGCGGGGCTCCAGATAATTTACGCAGCTGGAAAGGGAAGCAAGTTCGGGATAATCACCCTCCGGAATCTGAAGCTGATAGCGTTTTCTAAGCTCCATGACTATGTCAAGAAAATCCATGGAGTCAAGATCGAGCTGATCTCGCAATGGTGCGTCAGCATTAAGGTTTTCGACTTCGCCATCCTCGTCAATATCCTGGATAATTTCCAAAATAACGTCTTTGATCTCGTCCCTTGTCATCAAATATTCCCCAAGAATCGGAAACGGCCGCTTGAGTACGACCGGATCTAAACCGTAAATTGAACAGAATTACAAATCTTTGACTTACAAAAGCGGGATATCATAGCACAAATAAATAATTTGTAAATCAGAGTGTTGCACTATTCGTATTTTTTTATGATGACCACGGAGTTAATCCCCACCATGCCGAAGGAATTGTTGAGAATAGTCTTGACCGCTTTAAGCTCGACCGGTCGGTTGGCGACGAGGTTGGGCAGCTCGCACTCGGGATCGGGATCGTCGAGATTGATGGTGGGATGGACCAGATTGTCTTCAAAGGCTGGCAGGTTGCCGGCCAGTTCCAGGACCCCGGCCGCCCCCATGGCATGGCCGATAATACTCTTGGTGTTGTTGACATAGGTAGAGGGGGAATTGCCGAACACCTCGCGAACCGCCCGGCACTCCTCGATGTCGCCCTGCCTGGTCCCGGTAGCGTGGGTATTGACAATATCGATATCGTCGGGATTAAGCCCACCCTTGGCCAGGGCCTTGCGCATGCACTCCGATTGCCGGGGGCCGTAAGGGAGGACGAAGTCGCGGGCGTCGGAATTCATCGCGTAGCCGGCAATCTCGCCATAAATTCTGGCGCCGCGCCCCTTGGCCCGGTCCAGGCGCTCCAGGGTATAGATGCAGCCGCCCTCGGAGATGACAATGCCGTTTCTGGCCATATCGAAGGGGCGGCTCGCCTTGGTTGGGTCGACGTGTTGGGCCAGGGCGCCCTGGGCCTTGAAGCTGGCGAAGATCCCGAAAGAACCGACGCACTCGGAAATGCCGCCGCAGAGGGCCAGATCGACTTCATCCAGCAACAACATCTGCGCCCCCTGGATAAGGGCGGCGTTGCCTGCCGCGCAGGCCGCGCCCACCGAATAATGGGGACCGGTGATCCCCAGGCTCATGGTCACCTCGCCGGCCGGATTGTTGAGGACGGTCCGGGGGTTATGGTGATGGGTCCAGTAGTCGGTGTTGTAATCGAACTGACTGATATTGTAGACCTCGTTTTCGGTCTCCACCGTGCCGTGCTCGGTCAGGCCGATATAGACCCCGGTTTTATCCTTGTCATACTCGCTGAAATCGATCCCGGCATCGTTTACGGCCTCGTGGGCGCAGTAGACGCTGATGCAGCCCGCCCTGGTCCCCCGCTTGTTTTCCTTTTTCTTGCGGTATCTGGTTTCGTCAAAGGTGCAGACCCCGGCCGGCGCCGGAGTCATATAGCGCAGATCGATGGTGGTAATCTCGCTTTGCCCCTTGAGAAGCTTTTCGCGATACTCGGTCAGATTCGAAGCGTTGGGCGCGGCGAGGCCGACCCCGGTGATCACGATTCTTTGATTATCCGGTTTTCCTGTCATCTTGAATATCCTATCCTGATTAAAAATGAGGGAATATAGCGAAGTTAAGAGTTTATGTCGACAACTAGATCAAAAACGGCCGCTCAAATGATCGCCTTGATACTCGGGGACGATTTGCCGGAGATGAGCGATCAGGGCGGAGATATCCCTGCTCAGGGCGGAGCGGTGCAGGGCGGCGAGCTCGTCCTGCAACCATTGCCAGTCGACCTCCCGGCTGCTGGCCAGGAAGAGTTTCGGGTGGTTGGTTTTTTGCAGGTTTTCCCGTTCGTGGAATATCTCCTCGAAGAGCTTCTCCCCGGGCCGCAGGCCGGTAAAAATAATTTCGATATCCTGGCCCGGCACCAGTCCGGAGAGCCTGATCATCTCCTCGGCCAGCTCGCGGATCAGCATGGGCTCGCCCATATCGAGGACGAAGATCTCGCCGCCCCGGCCCATCGCTCCGGCCTGGAGAATCAGGCCGACCGATTCCGGAATGGTCATGAAATAACGGGTAATATCCGGATGGGTGACGGTTATCGGGCCGCCGGCCAGAATCTGCTTTTCGAAGAGCGGCACAACCGAGCCGGCCGAGCCGAGAACATTGCCGAAGCGGGTCGTGATAAACCGGGTTTTCGAACGCTTGGCCAGGTTCTGGCAGTAGATCTCGGCGATCCGCTTGGTGGTCCCCATCACGTTGGCGGGATTAACCGCCTTGTCGGTGGAAACCAGGACGAAGGCCTCGGAGTGGTAAAGATGGGCGGCATCGGCGACCACCTTGGAACCGGAAACGTTATTGACAACCCCCTCGGCGGGATTAAGCTCGATCATCGGCACATGTTTATAGGCCGCGGCATGAAAAACTACCTGGGGCGAGAACTCCTTAAAAAGCCAATCCACCCTTTCCGGATTTTTGACGTCGCCGAGCACCGTGGCAATCTTAAGCTCGGGAAAGGAGTTCCGCAACTCGTGGTCGATGGTGTAGATATTAAATTCGCCGTGATCCAGAATGATCAGGCGGGATGGCTGTTGCCCGGCAATCTGCCGGCAGAGTTCCGAACCGATCGAGCCGCCGGCCCCGGTCACCAGGACCGCTTTGCCTTCGAGATAATTGGCGATGGCCCGGTAATCGAGTTCGACCGCGTCCCGGCCCAGCAAGTCCTCCAGAGTCACCGCCCGCAGCTGATCGGCCTGGACCGTATCGCCGGACAGTTCGGCCAGGGATGGCAGGGTTTTACACCTGACCCCGATCCGGCTGCACTCGCCGACCAGCTTTTTGATCGTAGCGGGATCGGCCGAGGGGATGGCGAGAAGCACCAGTTCGATCTCGTAGAGCAGGACAACTTCCTCGATCCGGTCCAGGCCGCCGTAAACCCGCACCCCGTGCAGCTCCCGTTTATACTTGCGCGGATCGTCATCGACCAGGGCAACCGGCTGGAATTCCGGTTTATGGAGCAAATCGCGGAGCAGCAGTTCGGCCGCCTGGCCGGCGCCGACCACCAGGGTGCGCGCCCCTTCCTGTTTGTTGATCCGCAGCTTACGGTCTTTCAACAATCGATAACACAGGCGGGTGCCGGCCAGACCGATGATCAGAAAGAGCGGGCTCAAGAGCAGAACCGTCCGGGGAATCCCCTGCAAGCGGAAGAAGATAAAGGCGAAGAGATTGACGATCAGGCCGCCAAGCAGAACCGCCTTGACGATCCTGATCAGGTCCGGCAGGGAGGCGTATCGCCAGATCCCCCTGTACAGGCCGAACAACCGGAAAATAACGGCATGAACCAATAACGACAGCGGCAGCAGACGGTAGAAGCCGTTCAGGAACTCGGCGGGAATTTCCTGG
>JBHEOZ010000026.1:0-5359 GCA_046260555.1 Desulfurivibrionaceae bacterium | reverse complement strand
AAGGCCAGAACCAAGGTCACCGGCACCCAGAAGAGATCGTGCAGGAAAGCGGCCCAACGATTAAATAAAAATTTTGAAAGGTAACCCTTAATCACCAACGCTACTCCAATCTGATATTTCTTTTAATAATGACGGCGCCTTACAAATCAAAACCGTTCCTCCCGAAAGAACCCTATATCTTGAAGTCGAATGGTTCGGGATTATTCGCCAGCGACTTTGTTACCTGTTCACATTCCGCGCCGACAACGCTGGTCAGATAGGCCCAGAACCCTTCCTTTTCTATCGTTTCCGCAACGCTGCGCCCCGGCAGAAACCGCCTCATTTCTTCAATGAAATCATGACGCAACGAAGGATCGCGTTGTAAATTTGCTTTGCGTTCATTCAACAAATCCACAAATTCAGCCGTACCTCGATGTCGATCAATTATCTTGTTCGGGAGCAAGGCAAGGGGCAGTTCGACTCCTTGCTGTTTAAGCCAGCCGATATCCCAAAGATCACGATTCTTCAACCGATTTGCCCGTAACGCCAGGGCAACAAGTTTATCGGCCAGGATTTCTTCACGACTCTGGGCCTGAATGATCAGACCGGAAGTCCCCATCTCAACGCCATAATGGTTGCGCAGCATCATCGGCCGCCGATCATAACTGGGGATCATGCAGATATCGATATTGATTTTTTGTGAAGCTGCCGCACGCTGTTCGGGGCGGGTGACCACTTTCATCTTCCAGGTATCGACATTTCCCGTTTCCTTCCGCGGCGAATCCACCGTAACCTTCAGTCCATACTTCGTTTCCAGCCTGTCAACAAGCACGGCGGCCAAATCGCGCAGGGTCTCCCGGTTGAAGTCTTTGCCCCCCGTAAAATCCAGATCCTCACTCAGTCGATGAGAGCCATAACAGGCCCGCAGGCAGGTGCCGCCAATAAAGGTCAGGGTGTCGAGAAAGCCGGCGGTAGCCATTTCACGAAGAATATCGTGATGAAGTAGTTCTTTCTCAACCACCGCACGTAACGGCGCAAGTTCAGACTTGTTTTTCATTGCCTCCAGGACAAGCCGATCAAATAAGTTCATTGGCGGCACTCCAGTCGATTAAATCGGTACTCCGTCTGGTGGCCAGCATGTCCTTTATCGCCAGGGCAACGGAGGCGCGCCACAAACGACAATCCGGATCGTAGATCAGATAATCCGTCAGGTTTTCCGGTCGCTTCTTGGTGTGAACAAACTCAATACGGCCAAAATCACCGCAATTGACAATATGACTGCGACCGGAAGACATCAAGGTGATCCAGTTTATAGGAATCTGCGAAATCACCCCGGCATCGCTTAATGCCGTCTCAAGACTGATATAATTAAACTCACCGGCCCGCAATCTCGCCGCCGCGTGAAAGAGCACCAATCCACCGGCATATTCCACCCCGGGATACAGATACAACCCGCGGCAGATACGCTTCAGTAAACCATCCCTTACCCCTCTGCTTACCAACGCCTTGAATCCGCCCTTACTCTGCTCGGGCATGGCGGCCTTCAAGTCGGCAAGAGAAAACAGGTAATGTTCTTCATCGGTAAGTTGAGCGAGGGTTTTGGCGAGCTGTTTAATTGGTTGCACGGAAGCGCTCCAGTCCACATAAAGATACAGTTAATATAACTTTATGTAGACCAAAAAACATGGAATGTCAAGACGAATGGTGAGGCGCCGCCCAGCGGGTCTCCGAAAGACACCGCATTCCGTCTCACTGTCTCACCACCATTTTTCACCGCAAGGAGCGCGATACGACGCAACGTCCCAGTCCAGCCAGCCCCCTAACCCCTCCCCCCCCAAACCCTCACCGTCATCGCCCCTTGAAGCTGTCCTTAAGTCCTTAACCTAACCCCTCACGCCTCACTGTTTCTAATGCGAAACCCCTTCCCGCGCCACTATTTTTAGAAAGGTTCGCCACAAAATCAGTAGATCAAAGCAAATTGAGCGTCGGTGCAGATACTCCGCATCGAGCTTCACCTTCTCGGGAATCGGCAGCTCGTCCCGCCCGTTGATCTGAGCCCACCCGGTCAACCCCGGCATCAGTTGATCCACGCCGTATCGAGTGCGCAAGGCAATCAGATCTTCCTGATTGAACAGGGCCGGTCGGGGGCCGACAAAGCTCATGTCGCCCCTGAAAATGCTCCATAACTGGGGTAGTTCGTCCAGGCTGGACCTGCGAAGAAAGGAGCCGATCGGGGTGAGGTGCGCGGCTGGATCGGCGAGCAGATGCGTCGCCACCGCCGGGGTGCCCACCCGCATGCTGCGAAACTTGGGCATCCTGAAAATCCGGTTATTCCGACCTACCCGGTCGGACCAATATAAAACCGGCCCCGCGGAGGTCAGCTTAACCAGCAAGGCCACCAAAACAAGAGGCAGCGCCAGAACCAGCGCGGCCGGGGCGGCCAGAATAAGATCAAAGACTCTTTTCATGCAAAACCTTCGTTATCCGCGACGCAGCCCCTCGTCACCAGAAGACAACTTCAAACGAACAATGTCCGGGATCTTGAAATAAGATCCGAAACATCCAAATTATTTATAAAGTCGCCAAAGATGATGAGTTCACAAAAAGTCTCGGGACGGCTAATCTCGATAAACGCCCCTCGGGAAGCACCCTCAGAACCTTTGGGGCACGAAGCAGGAGATCGGATTGCTTTGCCCCCTATTAGGTGCGGTTTTGCGGCGCCATCATTTTTGAAAGGCGTCAGCCATCTCCGGCAGCGCCTTTTTTAAGCTTTTTTCTGGTTTAAACTTCAAGAGCTCCTGAATTTTAGTGGAGGAATAACAGTCATCTCCAAACAATTTATTATACCGGCAGGTATCGAAAGGGACCTTGCCTAAGCGACCAAGCAAATCACCCATCCTGGCCAGAATCAAAAAAAATGTTACCGGCACGGACCAATCCGGTATTTTTTTCCCCACCGCAAGGCGCATTTCATTAAATATCTCGCGCGATGAATATCGATTTCCATCGGTGACGATAAAGATCTCGCCATTCGCCTCCTTTTTTTCGGCGGCTAAAACCAGAGCCTTCACCAGATCATAAACATGGACCATGGTCCGGATATTGCCGGTGTCGGGAAGGGGCGGAAACCAGCCTTTATCGATACCGCGGAGCATCATGCCGAGATTGCCCTTGACACTCGTTCCATAGACCAGCGCGGGACGGATAACCGAGACATGCATCCCCGTTGCCCGACCGATCTCCAATATTTTGATCTCGGCCTCCCGCTTGGTCAGCCCGTAGCTCCCGTCAGGTTCACCCGGATATTCCTCATCGGCGCAAATTCCATCGGACGGAGAGCCGCCGGCCTTTACGCTGCTTGCGAAAACAAACCGCTTCACCCCTTGTTGAGCGGCAATTTCGGCAAGCTTAACGGTGGCATCGGCATTGACTTTTTTATATAAGAAATCGATTTTCGGACCGATCCTGAAATCATGGGCAATGCCGGCCAGATGAAAAATCGTGTCAACTCCGGCCAGCTCCGCGGCGGGGGGAACGCCGTTTTCAAAATCCCAGCAGAAATGGCTGTCCCAGGGACCCTCGGCCGGACGGCGGGAGACCGCCTTGATTTCGACGTTCCTCCTTTCACGGAGAAGGCAACACAATTCACGGCCGACAAACCCCGTGGCCCCTGTAACCAAACAATTGTTCATCATCACCTATGCCAGACGGTCCTGTTCACATAATCGGTATAGCTCAGCACAATACGGACCACTTTATTCGAGACATTTGCAACCTCATAGTCCCCGACTACTCTAAAAGGCATGTCGCCGGACGATTGGGATACAACCACCTCTATCGCCGCAATTACCTTTTCCGACTTCAAGCCGCACATGATCAACGTGCCCTCATCCATCCCCTCGGGGCGTTCATGGGTATTCCGGATGGTAACCGCGGGGAAATTAAGAATCGAGGCCTCCTCGGTAATTGTGCCGCTGTCCGAGATCACGCAGCGGGCCTCCTGCTGTAATTTGATGTAGTCGCAGAAACCAAAAGGTTTGAGGAATTGCACTTTGGATTTTATCGGATATGCCGACAAGGCTTCAAGTCGTTTTTTAGTGCGCGGGTGGGTCGAAACGATTACCGGCAGCTGCCACTTTTCGGCCAGGGCATTAAAAGTCGCGACCAGATCGAGAAGATTATCCGGGGCGTCGACATTCTCTTCCCGATGGGCGCTGACCACAAAATACCTGCCTTTCTCCAAATTCAACCGGGTGAGAATGTCTGATTGATTTATCTTCGGCAGGTAATGGTCCAGAACCTCCCGCATATGAGAACCGGTTTTAATGATCGTCTCCGGTTTGATGCCTTCGGCGATCAGGTAGCGCCGGGCATGTTCGGTTAGGACAAGATTGATGTCGCTTAAGTGATCCAGAACTTTCCGGTTCAGCTCCTCGGGGACACGCTGATCGAAACAGCGGTTCCCCGCCTCCATATGAAAGACCGGGATTTTCCGGCGCTTGGCGGCGATCACCCCCAGGCATGAATTGGTATCGCCGTAGAGCAGGACCGCGTCGGGCTCTTCCTTTGCCAACACCTCGTCAACCTTCATGATCACTCGGGCGATGGTCTGGGCGCCGTTTTCGCCGACCGCCCCCAGGAAATAATCCGGCTTTCTGATCTCCAGGTCATCGAAGAAGACCTGGTTGAGCTCGTAATCGAAATTCTGGCCGGTGTGGACCAGGAGATGTTCGGTATGACGGTCGAACTCGGCAATCACCCGGCTCATCTTGATCAATTCGGGTCGGGTGCCGACGATGGTCATCACCTTAAGCATCGAGTTCCTCCCGGACGAAATCCAGTTTCAGAAGCAGGGTCTTCACCTGTTCGATATCGAGCCGTTCGGTATTGTGGGAGGTATAGTCATCGAATTGAGAGATTTTCTCCTCGCCGTCGCTGAAAAACTTCGCGTAATTAAGATCACGGTTGTCGGCCGGAATCCTGAAGTAATCTCCAAGATCCTCGGCTCTCGCCATCTCCTCCCTGGAGATCAGGGATTCGAAAAGCTTCTCGCCGTGCCGGGTCCCGATAATCCTGACCGGGTTATCCTTGCCGAACAACTCCTTAAGGGCCAGGGCCAGGTCTTCGACCGTCGAAGCGGGGGCCTTCTGGACAAAGATATCTCCCTGGGCGCCGTGTTCGAAGGCATATAGGACCAGATCCACGGAATCCTCCAGCGACATCAGAAAACGGGTCATCTTGGGATCGGTAACCGTCAAGGCTTTGCCCTCCTTCAACTGGGAAACGAAGAGGGGAATCACCGAGCCCCGGGAAGCCATGACATTGCCGTATCTGGTCGCGCAGATCACCGTTTCGCCATCTCCCTGCATCCGGGCCTTGG
>JBHEOZ010000259.1:0-2772 GCA_046260555.1 Desulfurivibrionaceae bacterium | reverse complement strand
CCTCGGGGTTTTCCACGATTTTCGGGGCGCTCAGTCGATGGCGACCAGCTCGATGTCGAAATTAAGGTCCTTGCCGGCCAGGGGGGGATTGGCGTCCAGCTTGATATGGGTGTCGGTCACCTCGGTAACCTCGACCACCACGACCTCTTCATTAGGTCCGGCCATCTGCAGTTTCAGACCCACTTCGGGATTGATCTCCGGGGGCACCTGATCCCGGGGCGCTTCGATCACCATCTCTTCGTTGCGCGGGCCGTAAGCCTTCTCGGCCGGGATGTTGACGCTTTTATTTTCGCCGACCGCCATGCCCTCCACCGCTTCCTCGAAACCGGGAATAACCTGGCCGCCGCCGAGGGTGAAGCTCAAGGGGTCGCGTCCTTCCGATGAATCGAATACGGTCCCGTCGTCAAGGCTGCCTTTGTAGTTGATTTTGACGGTATCGCCGTTTTTTGCCTGACTCATGATACTCTCCTGATATATATTGTTTTTAGGTCCGGAACCAAGTACCCCGTAACCCCTAAACCATCACATCTTGGTCGTTATTTCACGTGCCGACTACGTTGCGACTTCCGTTACAGAGCGCTGCTATGCGCCGGAAGTCGCGTCTTGTCGGCCCGTAAAATCCCTTCGCAATCTCGCGAAACTTTATGGTTTACGGGGTACCGGTGGTTCCTCGCGATTTCAAAACAGTAACACAGATTGATGGCAAATGATACCATCCGCCGAAAATAAGTTTGCAACTGGGCGGAGTTAGGTTGAAAATCCCGTAACCGTTCAGCAGCACCACATCTTCGGACGATCGGCCCGGCTTACACCCACAGGGCATAAGTTTCGTACGAGTCCCGCCTTGCGGGACTCAACTCAGCTTCACGTACACGAGGTACGCGGCGTCGGTCCGCTTGTCCAAATCCGCACCACTGCTGAACGGTTACAGTCCGGCGCTTGTGGGTACTTTGGCGACCGACCCGGTGAACGGTTACAAAATCCTTACCAGTTGCCGGCGGCCCGGCTGATTTCTTCCCGGGGCAGGAGGGTGATCGCCTCCCCGGGGCAGACCGCCCGGCAGATTCCGCATCCGTAACAAGCGCCGGGCTCGACCAGGCATTTTTTATCGGCCGGGTCATAGCGGATTGCCTCGAATACGCACTGTTTGCGGCAGAGCCGGCAGCCGTTGCACTTTTCCACCTCGATCTCGGCAACGTATTCACCCTTCCACATCACCGTGGCCAGTTTTGACTTGTACTGGACCCGGTAGGCCATGCAGTCATGATCGCAGTTGCAGATCGCCCCGATAAAAGGGGTGTTGAAGGTCCAGACGCTGTGGGTCATGCCTTGCCGGTCGAGCCCGCCGATCTCCTCCTTGGCGATGGCGGCGGATATCTTGTCGAAATCGCGGAAGTCGGGGAGATCCTCGATGATATGACTGGTATCCATGCCCACCGCGTAACAGCAGCGTTTCTCGACCCCGGTGGCGACCCTGCGGCAGATGCAGGGGAGACGGATAACCGTATCGACGCGGTCGAGGACCTTCTCGATTCCTTCGAGGGGGACGATCTGGCCGAAATGGCTTTTCTTCTGATATCTGGTCAGCCAGGGGTAGACCAGGAAATCATAAATACGGGGCAGCCGGTTTTTCCATTTTTCGGCCCGGGGGATGTTATCGTGCATCGATTGGCCGAACCGGCCGAGAAAATCCTTGAGGCCGGCATCGGAGTTGACCTTCAGGAAGAGCTCCCGGGAGTAATTGGTCATGTTCTCGTACCACTTTTTGCCCTCGCCGTGGCTTATGCAGAACTCACACATCGTCGGTACCCCATGGAAATTACCCTTCCATCCCCCGGTTCAGGTTGAGGTCCGGTCAGGGATTTGCATGGCAGGTGTTGCGGTTCTTTTATAGTTGATAAGTTGGCAAAAAGTCGAAAAATGCTGTCATTTCGAACGCATGTGAGAAATCTTTTCTTTAACTCCTTGGAAGTATAAAGATTTCTCCCGTTGGTCGAAATGACATTATGGTAATCCCGACTTCGTTGCGAACTTATCATAGTTTAACGAATTTAAGCGAAAACATGAAATTTTCCCGTAAATGCCGATATATCCCGCTCACCGTTGTTGAACGCTCACAAAATTCTGCTACAGATGAGAATTTCCAAGGGTTTTACTGGAGGCGGGAATCAAAAAAGGGGCATGGTTCGAGGTGAAAAAAGGCGGGTCGCGGCGGATAATCGGCGCGATGGCCGGATGGCGCTTGAATTCCCGGTCGAGAAATCGTCTGATTTCGCGGCGATTCCAGGCCCGGGGATGTTCGAAATCGGTATAGAGGGAGAGATCGCCCTCGTAAAAAGCGGTTTTGGCCAGGCTGGCGGCATCCGGGGCGAAGCGCGGCATATTGAAGATCGCCAGGTTTAGAAAGGTGATGGCGGAGGCGTGTTTGACCGTGAACTCAAGGGTGCGGCGCGCCTCGGGCAGCGATTCCGTCGGGGTGCCGAAAAGCAGGTAGACATAGGTGGCGATCCCGGCTTTTTCGAGATTGGCCAGGGTTTTGGCGACCATTCCCAGGTCGATTCCCTTGTCCATCTCGTCAAGCACCCCCTGGTCACCCGATTCAAGTCCCAGTTTCAGCATCACGCAACCGGAGCGGCGCAGGGCCAGGCAGAAATCGGGATCGGTCAGTTCGGGCTCGGCCCGGGCGAAGGAGTACCAGTCCGGGCCGGGCGGATTGGCGATCAGGGCGTGCATCAGGGCGGGACTGATCGCGTTGTCGAGGAAGTGGATCAG
>JBHEOZ010000258.1:0-2774 GCA_046260555.1 Desulfurivibrionaceae bacterium | reverse complement strand
GCCTTTTCACCGTGAATTCGCCGTCGATGACCGCGATGACGATCTTGCCGCCGGCCGGTTCGACCGAGCGGTCGACGATCAGGATATCGCCGTGGTTGATCCCGGCCCCGGTCATCGAATCGCCGTTGACCCGGACGAAAAAGGTCGCGGCCGGGCGGCGGATCAAGAGCTCGTTCAGGTCGAGGTGCTGCTCGATATAGTCCTCGGCCGGGGAGGGGAATCCCGCCGAAACCCCGCCGGCATAAAGGGGCCGGATTACCTGGCTCGTCGGGTCGAAGCCGTGGATTGCGGCAACGGCGGAGTCCGTCATTAGTGGTATCATTTCCTTCCTTTTACCAGGGGGCGCGGCGGCGGCCCGCTTCTCAGGATTCGCCTAGATAAGCGGCGATCCTCTCGGCGGCGTTGCGGTTTAAAGTCTGGGCGCAGTACGTTCCCCCCTTCGTGGAGGACTGGGTGTCGTCCCAGCTTAAGACCGTCCGGCGGTTTGCATCGACCAGGTCAAAATGGGCCCCGAGACGGTCGGCGCCGGCCATCATCCCGCCCAGCATTCGCGCCCCCCTGGGGATCATTTTATGGTCGGTAATGGCGATTTTCAATAAATAACCGTTCCCGGCGAAATCATTCGCGGCTCCGATCCGGGTCGGCTGAAAACCGGTGCGCTTCAGGATTTGGATTATATCGCGATCCATCCAGTTGAGGGTGTGGTTCAGAAGGGCGATCTGGTCCTGATTCAAATTCGAGGTGTCGGCGCCAAGCGAGAGTACGGCGATATCCCCGGAAACCCCTGCCGGCAGTTTGACTGTTTTGGCGGAACCGCCGCAGCCGGCGAAAAAGCCGGTTGCTAAAATGGCTGTCAGCACGATTAGAAAACGTTTCATAAATTTCCTCCCCTTGAGTTTTTAGGATGCGGAACCTTTATGACGCCAGGTTCCGCTGCTCCGGCGGTTGAGTCGGTGAACGTTAAAAGGCCGCACGGGGCCTGTTTCCGGCTCGGCTTAACTTCTTGCAGGTTGTGAAGCATTGTGCCGGTCATCATACCCCCTGTCGGGCCATCTTGCATCAGATTTGTCCGCTGCCGGGTGGTGATGATTTCATGGGGCAAACCGGGAAGAGTGCGTGGCGGGATTTCTTCTGGGATTTCGCGATTGGCCGGCAATCATCCGGAATTAAGCTTTTCGGATTTACGCGGCGGCAGCGGTTCCTTTTTTCCTTCCTTGTCGACATGGACCAGGGTAACGGTGGTGGAGAAGATCAGTTTGTCGTACTCATTGATGTCTCCCAGGTAGACATAAACGCTGTACTGTAGTGAGGTCCGCCCCCGCTTGCTCTGTTCGACGAGAAACCTCAGAATCGCGCCCTGGCGGACGCTTTTTCTGAACTCGACCTTGTCCATGGCGATGGTTACGAAGTTGCTGTCCGGATATTCAATGGTGGCGGCGATATAGGCATATTCGTCGACCCATTTCAGAAGATGGCCGCCGAAGAGGAAGCCGTAATGGTTGAGGTCCTTCGGCATGACCAGTTTGTGATTTTCCATGGCTACAGTTTTTCTCCCTAAAAGGTCGGCATCGGCATCGAACCCCACTTATGCCGCCTTGAGGTCCTGATTACCGAAAGGACCTCATGGTCGTAATAGTCGAGATCGACGACCATTACCGGCCGCCTTTGCTTGCCCAGATCAAACAGTTCCTCGGGAGAACTCAAGTTTCCCGCGGAATCGGTAACCCTGACCAGGACGACCCTCTCCACATCGTAATTGGTTTCCATTGAGCCCAGGGTTCGGAAATAGTTGTAAAAAATTTGGAAAAACTTGCCGATCCCGCCTCTGAATTTATGCTGATGCCATTCAAGCACTTCCGGGAACCGTTCAATGATATCGTCCGAGAAGCGCCGGTCCTCGTCGGTGACTATGGCGGTGAGAAAATAATCTCCGGGGAAGATATAGGCAAGATTCGGCTCAAGTTCCCGGAGGTCGGCGGCAACCTCCGGCGACGCTGACAGTTTGCGGTATAGCTCTCTTACCTCCCGGTCGGGACGAGGGAAGACCGAGAGCAGCGTAGTCGACTCCGCTTTTACAATCGGAAGTTGGCTGACGGTATAGCTCCTGATTCCCATGGCAATAATCGTGCTTCCGGTAACCGCCAGCAGATAAATGGTCAGGAGGCCGAGCCATTTCGGCTTGATCCAGCCGAACAGCAACCGATATATCTTACCGCCCGGTTCGCCCGGCAGAAACATCGGGGTGTTTTTCATATAACTTTCGTAAATATCCGGCGCTTCCTGCTGCATGCGCCATTCTTCGTTCCGGGCCAGAAGATAGTAGGCGAACAGCATGGTGACATACATGATCAGGATGATAAAGCGTGGCCAGTAGAGGAGCAGGCCGAACCCGGAAATAGCCAGAAACAGATACTGGGGATGGCGGATTCTGGAGTAGAAGCTGATCCGGACCACGCCCTTATTGCCGAATCTGCCGTAGTAGAGGGGAATGGCCGCCGAGAAGAACAGGATCAGGCCGATGACCATCAGGACTTGCAGGTAGGAGAGCCCCAGGATCAGCGGATCATCGAGAAAGACCATATGGGGCAGGAAAAATTCCGCGGCCCAACTCAGATGCGGCGAGGAGGAAAAGAATTTCAGGATCGGGCCGTAGACCGAATAAAAGTAGAGGGCGAACGGTGAGATCATGATGATGATCTCAATGCCGATCAGGATGTAGGCGACGGTCGCGCTGATGATGAGCAATTTCTGCTTTTTGCTTTCAGCCATGGGAT
>JBHEOZ010000257.1:0-2788 GCA_046260555.1 Desulfurivibrionaceae bacterium | reverse complement strand
GCAAAAAGTCTGGGAACCCCTTAGCCGTCGGGAAAAAGCTGTCATTTCGAACGCATGTGAGAAATCTTGTTCTTTAACTCCTTGGAACTATTAAGATTTATCCAGTTGGTCGAAATGACATTCCGAACAAGCTCAATCATTAAATCAAGACTCTACCCCGCTCATCCTGAGCCTGTAGAAGGAAGGTTTCTTTACCTTTCGTGGACCCATCGCCAATGAAAAAAAGCCGGAGGCTTCCGCCCCAGGCTTCTTTATCGCAACTTTCCATAACCTATGGAAATTACCTGTTGATCGCTCAACCTCCGCCCTGGGAGGACTCGCCGCCTTCAACGGCCATGGTCGAACCCTGGGCGCCGGCGATATGGGCCCGGGAAACCTTGATTTTGACGTTATCGGCAATCTCCAGGGTAACCACCGTATCGGTAAGCCCGGTGATCTCGCCGTGGATACCGCCGTTGGTGACTACCTTGTCACCTTTTTTCAAGGCGGCCACAAAGGCTTGATGCTCCTTGACCTTCTTCTGCTGGGGCCTGATCAGCAGAAAGTAAAAAATCACGAAAATAAGAATCAGCGGCAGGAAAGATGCTATTCCTCCGGGACCGGTTGCGGGCGCCGCATCGACCGCCCAGGCTAGACTAACCATTTTTATTCCTCCAAATTAATTATTAGCTATTTTATCTTGCCGCCCCGGCCGCCGTCCATAAAAATCGCGGCGGAACTGGGCAAAACGGTCTTCCTCGATGGCCTTCCGCATCCCCGCCATCAGATTGACGAAATAATGGAGGTTGTGGATGGTGTTCAGGTGGGAAGAAAGAATCTCCCTGGCCATATAAAGATGCCGGAGATAGGCCCGCGAATAATGCCGGCAGACGTAACATTCGCAGCTCTCGTCGATCGGCCGCGGATCATCCCGGAATCTTGCGTTTTTTATAACAAGCCTGCCCTCCGATGTAAAGAGCATTCCGTTTCGGGCGTTGCGGGTCGGCATCACGCAGTCGAACATATCGACCCCACGCCAAACCGCCTCGATCAAATCCTCGGGGGTGCCGACCCCCATCAGGTAAATCGGATAATCCTGGGGCATCAGGGCGGCGGTATGCTCGGTGATATCCATCATCAATTCGTGGGGCTCGCCGACGCTCAGGCCGCCCAGGGCGTAGCCGTCGAAACCGATCTCGACCAGCTCGTCGATCGCCCGGGCCCGCAAGTCCTCGTGCATGCCGCCCTGGACGATCCCGAACAGCAACTGCTCCCGGTTGGCATGAGCCGTCCGGCAACGCCTGGCCCAGCGCCCGGTCAGTTCGGTACCCTTGATGGTCTCCTCGCGGCTGGCCGGATAGGGTATGCAGGTATCAAGACACATCATGATGTCCGAGCCCAGGGCCTCCTGGACCGCCACCGCGCCCTCGGGACTTAAAAAAAGGTCCGAGCCGTCGAGGTGGGATTTGAAGGCCGCCCCCTCCTCGGTGATCCTGGCCAGATCGCTCAGGCTGAAGATCTGGAAGCCGCCGCTGTCGGTAAGAATCGGCCCGTCCCAGTTCATGAACTTGTGCAGGCCGCCGAGATTCCGGATCAGTTCGTGGCCGGGCCGGATGAAGAGATGGTAGGTATTGCCGAGAATAATCTGGGCGCCAAGTTCCTTGAGGTTTTCGGGGGTGATCCCCTTGACCGTGGCCTGGGTGCCGACCGGCATGAAGACCGGGGTCTGGATCACCCCGTGGGCGGTGCGGACCTCGCCTCGCCGCGCCGCGCACTGGCTGGAACGGCTATGCAGGGTAAAGGGCGAATCAGTCATCCTGGCCGGTCTCCCACAATTTCAGGAGATTGGCGATACCCAGTTCGGCCAGATCGAGCATCTGCTCGAACTTGTCCCGGGCGAAAGGCGCACCCTCGGCGCTGCCTTGCACCTCGATCAGGCGGCCGTCGCCGGTCATCACGAAATTGGCATCGACCTCGGCGCCGGAATCCTCCCGATAATCAAGATCGAGCAGGCAGTGGCCGCCGACCATGCCGACACTGATCGCCGCCACCGGGGTCAGCTCCGGCATGGCGGCGAGCAACCCCTTCTCGACCAACCCCCGCAGGGCGGCCCGGACGGCGAGGGCCGCCCCGGTAATCGAGGCGGTCCGGGTGCCGCCGTCGGCGTTCAGGACGTCGCAATCAACCCGCAGGGTGCGCTCGCCGATCTCCTTTAAATCGACCATCATCCGCAGGGAACGGCCGATCAACCGCTGGATCTCCATGCTCCGCCCCGAGCGGCCGTTGGTCTCCCGCCGCGCCCTGGTATTGGTGGAACCGGGCAGCATGCCGTACTCGGCGGTGATCCAGCCCTGGCCCCGGTCGACCAGAAAAGGCGGCACCTTCTCCTCGACGCTGACCGCGCAGAGGACATGGGTATTGCCCATCCGGATCAGCACCGAACCGTCAGCCTGATGCTGGAAATTATATTCAACCGACAGGGGTCGGATTTCGTTATCTGTCCGATTATTGCTTCGCAATAGTAATTCTCCGTTTGGCTATAATTATAAAGTATTTCGAAATTAGAGGATTGTACCCGCCCTCAAGGAAAAAGCCTACCGGAAAGGGGACGCAACGGCGAAAAGGTTTTCCGCCGTTACCCCCCGGTGAAGAAAAGGGAATTTGACAACAAGTAAGCCGGCAATCTCGACTCAAGTAAAGTTAATCAGGAAATAAGGAAGGAAGAAACAATTGTGCCAGTTGCTTTCAGTTTTTCGAATGATATTTTTGCGGCCAAAAAATGGAATTTGGATCACAGCCCTTGCAAAAG
>JBHEOZ010000256.1:0-2817 GCA_046260555.1 Desulfurivibrionaceae bacterium | reverse complement strand
TTTTTGATTTCTGCGAACTCATCAAACCTAAATAAAAGGCCGCTTTAATCCCACGTATGGAAAAAGACCCCCCGACATCACCATCACCGCTATCCCGACTGTTTCATAACATTTTTGACTACCTGGGACTCAATCGCGGTCCGGACAGCACCGAAGAACTCGAGCACGAGATTCAGGAGTTGATCGACGACGGTGAAGAACAGGGATTGATCTCTTCGCGGGAAGGCGAGATGATCAATTCCATTCTCGAATTCCGGGACACGGAGGCCAGGGAGATCATGACCCCAAGTTCCGAGATGGTCCGGGTCGAGGCGGAAACCCCTTTCCACGAGCTGCTCCAGTTGATTATCGACAAGGGATATTCCCGGATTCCGGTATTTGCCGGCAGCCAGGACAATATCATCGGCATCCTTTACGCCAAGGATCTGCTCAAACACGTCAACGACCAGCAGCTCCCCAAGGCGGGGGACCTGGTCAAACCGGCCTATTTCGCCCTGGAAAACCAGAAAATCATCTTCCTGCTTCGGGATTTCCAGGCCAAGAAGGTCCATCTGGCCATCATTACCGACGAGTTCGGCAGCGTCAGAGGACTGGCCAGCCTGGAAGATGTCCTCGAAGAGATCGTCGGAGAAATAACCGATGAGTCGGATCAGCCCGCCAGCGGCTGGCAGGTGCTCGACCAGAACACCATCCTCGCCGATGCCAAGACCGACCTGGAAGAGATCGAAAAGCATTTTGACCTGAAACTACCCGAAGGTCCCTACGAATCGATCGGTGGGATGATGATCCATCAGCTCGGCTATCTGCCCGGAGCAAATACCACTGTCCGGGTCGGGGGCCTTGATTTTCAAGTACTTTCGGCAACCAAGCGCAGGATCATCCAGGTGAAAATCTCCCGAAGCCAGGATCAAGGTTAACCCCCGTTATCAGCAGATCGTCATCCATCTCCGGGGCCGGGCCATAACCCGCCACAGAGTCACGGCGTCCCCTTCAATGGTTTGATTGACAAGCCCCGAATAGATGCTAATTAATAACTCAACAAAACGGGACAATGGAACCGGCTCCGGTCTCCGGAGTTCATCTACCGATATTAGTCCCGCCAACGATTCTGGTTACCATTTGCGAAATAAAATATCCGGCAAACAACTTATTGCGGCTTTGATCTCCGGCCTGCTGCTGCTCGCGGCCTCGCCGGGCTTCGCCGGACTGGCCCCGGTCGCGTGGCTGGCCCTGGCCCCCCTGCTCTACGCAATATTCGACCGGGACACTTCTCCTCGTACCGGTGCACTCCTTGGTTTAATCTGCGGCCTGGCCTATTATCCCGCCCTGATTTCCTGGATAACCGTGGTCCTTGGCAAATACGGCGGTCTGCCTCTCTGGCTGTCAATCCCCGCCCTGCTGCTCCTGGCCTCGTACATGAGCCTCTACCTGGCCGCTTTTGCCGCGCTCTGCTGCCATCTTCAGAAAAGATACCCCCTGATCTGGGTCGCGCCGACAACCTGGGTGGCAATGGACTTCCTGCGGGGCTGGCTCTTCACCGGCTTCCCCTGGTTCGATCTCGCCTACACCCAGTTCGAGAACCCGCTGTTGATTCAAATTGCCGATTTAACCGGGCATCACGGTGTATCTTTCATGCTTGTCATGGTAAATGGACTGATCCTCCACGCCTTCAACATTTATCGGAAAAAACAGGCCTTCAAATTAAGATCCGAATTTGCCTTTACAAGCGCTCTTTTCCTGGTTCTGGCGCTCCTCTCCTATAATCCGCTCAGATTTCAGATGGTTAAAAACGAGCTCGGCGGCCAGGAGAGTTTTGGGGTGGCAGTAGTCCAGGGCAACATTGAACAGGGCCAGAAATGGCGGCCCGATCTGCAACGCCGGACCCTGGATAAATATATAAAGATGTCCCGCCGGATTATGGCAAGCGATGAGCCGAAACTGCTGGTCTGGCCCGAAACGGCGTTGCCATTCTATCTCGCCGAATCCCCCCTGCTCGAAGATATTGTCGCCCTGGCTGCCAGCCGGCCCGATTTGACGATCTTGACCGGTGCTCCCTACCGGGAAAGATCTCCGGCCAGCCCCGTTACAAGATATTTCAATTCCGCTTTTTTCATCGATTCCGGGGGGATCAGAGCGGCACGATACGACAAACAACACCTGGTCCCCTTCGGCGAGTACGTCCCCCTTAAAAGATTGCTACCGTTTCTGGCCCCGCTCGTGGAAACGGTGGCGGACTTCACTCCCGGCCGGGGCCCAAAACCGATCACTTGCCAGAACATCCGAGTTGGGGTATTAATCTGCTTCGAAAGCATCTTCCCTGAACTGGCCCGAAAACAGACCGCGGCGGGTTCGGAACTGTTGGTTAATCTGACCAACGATGCCTGGTACGGCAGAACGGGAGCGCCCTGGCAGCATCTCTCCATGGCGGTTTTCCGGGCCGTGGAGAACCGGCGCAGCCTTACCAGGGCCGCCAACACGGGGGTAAGCGGCTTTATCGATCCCCTTGGCCGGATGCACGAGCTCTCCCCGATCTTCGAAGACTACACCGCCTACGACGATCTGCCGATAACCGGGATGAAATCGGTGTTCACATATTACGGCGGTCATCTGACCGGAATAATCTGTCTGGCAATTACCGGATTGATGGCTATATTTACTTACCGAAAAAAATAAACCTGAATCCGTGAGCGTTCGAGAACGGTGCAGATGCAAGGCGACAACAAGGTTGATAATACTTAGGTATACCCAAAAAGAGGGCATAAGTTTCGTACGAGTCCCGCCTTGCGGGACTCAACTCAGCTTTATATCAACGAGTTG
>JBHEOZ010000255.1:0-2836 GCA_046260555.1 Desulfurivibrionaceae bacterium | reverse complement strand
GTGCCTTTTTACCGCCCCAGGTTTTTTTGGGGCCCGCTGAACCACTCCCGGCTTCGGCACCGGATTTGCCGGCGGGACGTCCCGCCCTGTTGCCGTCCGCGCCCGGCGCTGCCGGTTGATTATTCCCGGGCGCCGCGGAATACTTAATATCGGCTGTCTGGACAATCATCTTCGCGCCGATAGTCTGCTCGATCTGTCTGACGATCCCTCGGTCTTCGCCGGTGACAAAGGTAAAGGCCTCGCCGGTCTGATCGGCCCGGCCGGTGCGGCCAATCCGGTGGGTATAGGCCTCGACGGTGGCCGGCACATCGTAATTGATCACATGGGAAATCCCCGAGACATCGATGCCCCGGGCGGCAATATCGGTTGCGACCATAATATTGAATCGCCCAAGCCGGAAGCCATCCATGGCAGCCTTTCTTTTATTCTGGGACATGTTGCCCTGCAGGGCCACGGCCCGGTGACCGGCCTTCTCGAGATTGATCGCCAGTTTCTTGGCGACGTGCTTGGTTCTGGTGAAAACCAGGGCGGTGCTGACCGTGGTATCCTGGATTAAGTGATTCAGCAGGGCCGGCTTGCCGGCCTTCTCGACCCGGTAGAGCTTATGGGAAACCAGGGCGGTCGGCCGGGAATGATTGATCTGAACCCGGGCCGGATCCTTGAGAATGGAGTCGGCCAGATGTCTGATCTCGTTGGGCATGGTGGCCGAAAAAAGCAGGTTCTGCCGCTTCTGGGGCAGATATTTCATTAATCTTTTGATGGCCGGCATGAAACCCATATCGAACATCATATCGGCCTCGTCCAGGACCAGCATCTCGACTCCGGAAAGATCGAGATCACGGCTGTCGAGATGGTCGAGGAGACGACCCGGGCAGGCAACAATAATCTCCACCCCCGATTTGAACATCTTGAGCTGGCCGAACTTGCTGACCCCGCCGTAAACGGCGACGCTGCGCAGCCCGGTTTTACAGCCCAGTTGACTGATATTTTCGTGAATCTGTTCCGCCAGCTCCCTGGTCGGCGCGACGATCACCGCCCGCACCCGGCGCCGGGGCCCCTGGGTCAGTTTCTGCAGGATCGGCAGCACAAAAGCCGCCGTCTTGCCGGTTCCGGTCTGGGCCAGGCCCATGATGTCGCGGCCCTTGATAACTTCGGGAATCGCCTGGGACTGGATGGGGGTGGGGATCGTGTATCCGCATGCTTCGATGCCGGCGGCTATCTTCCGATCAAAATTAAACTTCTCGAAACTCATTTTTTTCTCTCTTATGGAAATGATCTTTGCGCAATCGCGCAAAAAAATTATTGGTCCGGAAGTTGGATAAATTAATCCTTAAAATTTTCCGCATTATACCTGTTAAAGACAGGTTTCCCCGCGAAAAAAAGGGTTTCCGGAAGCCGATTAATACTATCGACCCATAAACGGACCATTACGGTGTCTGGATCGGACAGTGCCTAATGACCGGGAATTCCAAACAGACGGAATCCAGCCGGTTAATTCTTGGCGCCTTCCTTAAGTGATCAGCAGAAACTTAACGGCATCTAACGAGGAGGGGATAAAACCTGCGCGGAAGGGAAAATGACGTGCATTGGATTCTGATTCTTATAACCAAGTTGAGGTACATAATAAAGCCGTTCGGAAGATTTAGCAAGAAATTAAATAGAGATCCGCTCAGGAATGGAAAAATTCAACATATACCCCCGAGTGACAACATACCGCAAAAACTCGAAATCGACCGGTTCCGCCGATGAGTAGTAGATTGGTTAAGCGCACCGCCCGTCCTTCTCGCGGCTTTACGCAAGACCGACAAATGAATCCCCGTCACGGGCTTTGCGGCTCTCTCCGGCTTTTGGGGCGATTGCCGGCAGTAATCAGGCATTGCCCCTGTTTTTCATGGCGATGCCCCGCTCTCTGGCAAAATCCATCATCCTTTTAAGGGGAATGACGGCCTTTTGGCGGATGGTTTCATCAACGGTGATTTCATGGCCACCGCTCTCCAGGGTTTCGGCCAGGTTGCGCAGACCGTTCATGCCCATCCAGGGACAGCGCAGACAGCTCTCACAAGTAGCCAGATCGCCGCCGGTTGGAGCCTCCAGAAAAACCTTGCCGGGGGCGGCCTGCTTCATCTTGTAAAAAATGCCGGGTTCGGTCGCCACAATGAATTTTTTAGCATCGAGGGTGGCGCCGGCCTTGATCAGGGCCGTGGTCGAACCGACCACATCGGCCATCTCGATGACCTCCCCGGGCGATTCCGGGTGGACCAGCAACTTGGCATCCGGATGCTTTTCCATTAGCCTGCGGATACCGTCGGCCTTGAAATTTTCATGGACCACACAGCTTCCCGGCCAGATCAGCATCCGCACCCCCGTGGCCCGCTGGACATAGGAGCCGAGATGCTTGTCAGGCGCCCAGAGAATCTTCTCGTTGCGGCCGGCCAGGTATTCAACGATGGGCAGGGCGATCCCGGAGGTAACCACCCAGTCGGCCCTCGCCTTGACGGCCGCACTGGTATTGGCATAGACAACCACGGTGTGGTCGGGGTGCGCGTCGCAAAATTCGGTGAAAAGTTCCACAGGACATTCGAGATCGAGGGAGCAGGTGGCCGCCTCGTCGGGCATCAGGATTCGCTTTTCTGGATTTAAGATCTTGGCGGTCTCTCCCATGAAGCGGACCCCGGCCACCAGCAGGGTCGTGGCCGGATGTTCGCTGCCGAAGCGGGCCATCTCCAGGGAATCGGCGACATGGCCGCCGGTTTCATCGGCCAGTTCCTGAAGTTCCGGGGCGGTATAGTAATGGGCGACCAGTACCGCGTTTTCCCGATCGAGCAGCACCTTGATC
>JBHEOZ010000254.1:0-2850 GCA_046260555.1 Desulfurivibrionaceae bacterium | reverse complement strand
CTCGTTGATATAAAGCTGAGTTGAGTCCCGCAAGGCGGGACTCGTACGAAACTTATGCCCTTTTTTTGGGTATACCAGTAGTATTATCATCATCGTTGCCGCCTTGCATCTGCACCGTTCTCGAACGCTCACGGATTCAGGTGAAGCTGATCGTCTCGCCCAAGACGCGGTCCGATTGCCCGGCCAGCGATTAAAATCCACTCCCGCTTACAGTGGGCTTTTAATTCCCGCCGGGCTGATATAGAATGGTTTGAATCACCTTCAGGAATCAGGCAATCGAGTAGAGCAGCGCCCGGGCTTTTAAGTCATCTTCTTCGGGTTTGACTCAACCGCGGTGGGAAGGGCGGAAAATTCAGCGGGTTAACACAAGTCGGGACCTTGAGGCCGTCAATGAAACAGGCCATTTCCAATATATACGAATCCCTGGTCCTCAAGCGGCCGGTGGTGACCTTGATCGTTACCCTGCTCGCGGTATCCTTTTTTGCCTGGCATATTCCCGATTTCAAGCTCGATGCCTCCGGCGATTCGCTGGTCCTGGAGAATGACGCCGATCTCTACTTCTACCGGCAGATCACCGAGCGCTACGGCTCCGGCGCCCTGCTCCTTCTCGCCTATACCGCCGAAAACGATCTTTTCGCGCCCGACACCCTTGCCGACCTGAAAGAGCTTCGCGACCGACTGCGCCGGATAGAAGGGGTGGAGTCGGTCACTACCATCCTCGATGTTCCCTTGATCTTTACCACCGGCGCCTCGCTTAGCGAAGTGGCCGATGCCGACAACCTGCTGACCCTGGAAAAATCGGGGGTCGGTAAGGAGACGGTGGTCAGGGAGTTGAGGGAAAACCCGCTTTACAAGGGGAGGCTCCTGAGCAACGACGGCCTGACCACCTCGCTCCTGATCAACCTCCCCCTCGATCAGGAATATCGCGATCTCCTGAACCGCCGCTATAAACTTAGGGACAAGGAAGCCCATGGCGAACTCACCGGCCGACAGGCGCGGGAGCTTGAGGAGGTTTCCCGGGCCTACCGCGAGAAGCTGACCGAAATTCAGCACGAGGATACCCGGATCGTCAAGGAGATCCGCGGGGTCGTCGACCGCCACCGCCAGGAGGCCGAGCTCTACCTGGGCGGGGTGGCGATGATCGTCGCCGACATGATCGGGTTTATCGAAAAGGACCTGCTCATTTTCGGGGCCGGGGTCTTTATCCTCCTGATCGTCACCCTGACCGTCATCTTCCGGCGGGCGCGCTGGGTGATCCTTTCCCTGCTGTGCTGCGGAGCGGCGGTGGTGACCATGATTGGCATGCTGGGCCTGATGGACTGGCGGGTTACGGTGATCTCTTCGAACTTTATTTCCCTGACCCTGATCCTGACCATGGCCTTGACCATTCATCTGATCGAACGCTATCTCGAAATCCATGCCCGTAATCCCGAAAAAAGCCAGCGCCAACTGGTCCTGGAAACCGTGAAGACCATCGCCACTCCCTGTTTTTATACGGCCTTGACCACGGCGGTCGCCTTCAGCTCTCTGGTGGTCAGCGAAATCAGGCCGGTTATCGATTTCGGCCTGATGATGGCCTTCGGCCTGTTGGTCAGTTTCCTGCTGGCCTTTATTCTCTTTCCGGCCTCGCTCTGTCTCCTCAAAAAAACCGACTCCGGCGCCGTCGAGGATTTCAGCCATCCCTTCACCATGGTCTTCGCCGGATTTACCGAACGTTACGGCAGGCTGATCATCGTGCTGACCCTGATTGTCGCCGCGGTCAGCGCAGCCGGCATCACCAGGCTTACGGTCGACAACCGCTTTATCGATTACTTCAAGGAAGATACCGAGATCTACCAGGGCATGAGCCTGATCGACCGCAAACTGGGCGGCACCACCCCCCTCGATCTGATCATCGATTTCGAGCGGGGAGTCCCGGAGGAGGGTGCTGAAGAGGATTTTTTCGAGGAGGAGGGCGGCGGCGATGAACAAAGCCGTTGGTACGCCGACGCCTATACCATGGAGCAGTTCGAAAGGATCCACGATTTTCTCGATTCCCAGGCCAAAATCGGCCAGGTTCTCTCCCTGGCCACCCTGGGCAGGATAGCCACCCGGCTTAACGGCGGCGTTCCCCTGGCCAACTTTGAATTGGCCATCCTCTACAAGAAACTGCCGCCGGAGATCGGAGAGATGTTGGTCGAGCCCTACGTGGCGGAAGATCCCACCCAGGCCCGTTTCGCGGCCAGGATAATCGAGTCGCAACGGCAGGGGAGCCGGGGTGATTTGCTGGTCCGGATCGAGGATTTTTTGACCACTGAGATGGGTCTAGACCGGGATCGGATTCATTTCACCAATATGTACATCCTCTACAACAACATGCTGAACAGCCTGTTCCGGTCGCAGATTGCCACGATCGGCATGGTCTTTCTGGGTATCGGCCTGATGTTTTTGATCCTTTTCCGTTCCCTCTACCTGGCCCTGATCGGGATTGTTCCCAACATCATGCCGGTTACGGTGGTGCTGGGGACCATGGGCTGGCTGAACATCCCCCTCGACATGATGACCATCACCATCGCTTCGATCACCATCGGCATTTCGGTCGACGATACCATTCATTACATCCATCGCTTCCAGAAGGAATTCCCCGCCGACCGGAACTATCTTGCCGCCATGAAACGCTGCCACCGCAGTATCGGCCGGGCCATCCTTTATACGACGGTCACGATCACCATCGGCTTTTCGATTCTGGTGCTGTCGAACTTCATCCCGACCATCTATTTCGGGATTTTCACGGGATTCGCGATGCTGGTCGCCTTTATCGCCGATCTGACCCTGCTGCCCCGGCTGCTGATCCTGTTCAAGCCCCTTGGC
>JBHEOZ010000253.1:0-2888 GCA_046260555.1 Desulfurivibrionaceae bacterium | reverse complement strand
GTTGATCACCAGTTTGCGGTCGGTGCGATTGATCACGCTGTAGCCCCGGCCCGCCTCCAGATTGGCGGCCTGGCGCAGGGGAATTTCGCCGCCGCCCGGGGTCCGGATCCGCATGTTCACCAGATCCTCCAGGCTGCGCCGGTCCTCTTCGGGATAGCGGACCATGACCTTGACCTCGTTCCTGCCCCGCTGCAGGCGCAAGGCCTCGGCCCCGTAAAAGGCACCCCGAACCTGGCGGGCCAGATCCTCCTGGGTCACCCCCAGGGTCCGGGCCGCGGGGGTCAGGCTCATTTTCATTTCCTTCTTGCCGGCCGGGTAGTTGTCGCCGATATCCTCGACGCCCGGATATTCGGCCAAAACCTCTTTTAGGCGATCTGAGGCGGTTTCGAGGATCCCGTAATCGTCGTGCTCGAAACTCACGTCGATATTGGCGCCCATGTGGACCAGATTCGATTCGAAGGAGAGCAGATCGACCCCGGGAATCTCGCCGGCCAGTTGCCGCCAGCGGCGGCTGATCTCCGAAGAGACAACCTCCCTCTTTTCCGACGGGGTGAGGAGCATGACGATGCTGGCCAGATGCGGGGCCGAGGAAGAGCTGCCCCCCGCCGGGCCGCCCCGGGCGACGGTGCCGCCGACCACCGAATAGATGTGGCGCATTACCGATTCCGGGGCCGGATCGACTTTGTCGAAATGAGCCACGGCTTCCCTCCCTTTCTCGACCAGATACTGCTGGACCTCGCCGGTCTCCTCGACCAGGGTGCCGCGCGGCATCTCGATATTGACCGTGATCCGGTCGCCTTCCACCAGAGGCATGAAGCGGAACTTGATAATCCCCCCCTTGACGACGCCGATGGCCAGCATCAACAGCACCACGGCCACCGATACCGTCACGTAACGATAGCGGATGCAGAGATCGAGGAAGTCCCGGTAATGCACATTGACCAGCCAGTCGAGGAACATGGCGAACCTTTGCCGGAGGCGGCGGAGGATCTTGTTTTTTTGCCCTTCCTCCGCCTCGCATTCCTCCTTGCTCTTTGCCCCGCCCAGGGAAAGATGGGCCGGCAGAATGAAGAGTGACTCGATCAGGGAAATCAGCAGGATGGTGATAACCACCAGCGGGATCGCCTTAATAAACTTGCCCATGGTGCCGCTTACATAGATCAGGGGGATGAAGGCGGCCACCGAGGTGAGGATCGAGAAGGTCACCGGCACCGCCACTTCCCGGGCACCGTCGATGGCGGCCCTGACATAAGGCTTGCCTTGCTGGCGATGCTCGAAGATGTTCTCCCCGACCACGATGGCGTCGTCGACCACGATGCCGAGCGCCATGATAAAGGCGAACAGCGAGATCATGTTGATCGAGACCCCGGTAGCCGGCATCAGGAGCAGGGCGCCGAGAAAAGAGATCGGGATGCCGAGCATGACCCAGAGGGCGAGACGCATCTGCAGAAAGAGACTTAGAACCAGGAAGACCATGATCAAACCCAGAAAGGCGTTCTTGATCAGGAGGTTCATCCGGCTCTGGAAGATTTCCGAGGTATCGTACCAGGTGGAGATCCTGGTCGATTCCGGCATGGTTGCGGCCTTGTCCCGGACATATTCGTAGACCAGATCGGAGATCAGGGTCGGTTTCTGATCGCCGACCCGGTAGACCTTGACCATCGCCGCCGGCATCCCGTCGAAACGGCCGTACTGGTCAGTCTCCTCGAAACCGTCCCTGATCGTGGCGATATCCCTGAGCAGCACCTCGGTGCCGTCCTTATCGACCACCACCGGAATCTCGCCGTAGCCCTGCTCGGTGTAACGCTTTTCCTTGGTGCGGACCAGGATCTCGCCGCTCTCGGTTTTCAGTGAGCCGGCCGGCAGGTCGAGGGAGGTCTGGCGGATAATCTGGGCGACCCTGGTCAGGGTCAGGTTATAGCGGCGCAGATTGCTTTCGCCGATCTCGATGGAGATCTCGTAGGGGCGCACCCCGCTTAGTTCGGCCTGGGTGATTTCCGGCCTGGCCAGGAGGTCGTCGCGGACCAGTTCGGCCTGTTCCCGCAGCGACCTTTCCGAGGCGTCGCCGTAGATCACCACCGAGATCACCTCCCGCCGGGTGACGAGCTTGGCGACGATCGGTTTCTCGGCCTCCTCGGGAAAGGTCGAGATCCGGTCCACCTCGTTCTTGATGTCCTGGAGGATCAGGTCGACATCCTCGCCGGTGCGGATCTCGGCGGTGACGGTGCCGGCCCCCTCGGCGGCCACCGATTTAAGCCTGTCGATTCCGTCGATCGAGCTGATCGCCTCCTCGATCTGGAGAATGATGCCGGTCTCCACCTCGTCGGGGCTGGCGCCCGGATAAACCACGGTGATGGAGATCAGGTCGAGCTCAACCTCCGGGAAAACTTCCTGCTTGACCTGAAGGCCGATAACCAGGCCGCCGACGATGAAGATCATCATCAGGAGGTTAGCGGCCACGTGATTCCTGGCCATCCAGTCGATCCAGCCGTTCATTATTCCGCTCCCCGCTCGGCGGCCCGCAGCTTCATGCCGTCGGCCGCCCCGGTCAGGTTGGTCAGGATGATCCGCTCGCCGGCTTCGAGCCCCGCACGGACCAAAACCTCTTTTCGTTCCAGACGGGCGATCTCGACCTTTTTGATCTTCAGCAGGTCATCGGGGGTCATCACCCAGACCGTGTTGTCCTGATGGAGGGCGGGGCGCGGCAGGGCGAATACCTCCCGCATCTCCTTGCCCTGAAAAGCGACCGCGACAAAGCTGCCGATGGAGAGCACCGGTTGGCCGGGGTCGGCGGTTTTCCGCAACAGATAAGGATCGTCGATTTCGACGGCCAGCCGGACCATCCGGCCCTGGGGATCGACCTCGCCGAGCCGTCGATCCAGCTTGCC
>JBHEOZ010000252.1:0-2961 GCA_046260555.1 Desulfurivibrionaceae bacterium | reverse complement strand
GCGGTCGCCGCGATCGAGGCGGGGATCGAAGTCGCGCAAGGCATGGCCGACGGGATCGATCTCTTCGGGACCGGTGATATGGGGATCGGCAACACCACTCCCAGCACCGCCATCGTGGCGGCCTTTACCGGCACCCCGGTCGCCGAGGTGACCGGGCGCGGCACCGGGCTCGACGATGACGGCTTCAACCATAAGATTGCGGTGATCGAAAAGGCCCTGGCCTTAAATAAACCTGATCCCCTGGACGGCCTCGATGTCCTGGCCAAGGTCGGCGGCTTCGAGATCGGCGGCATCGCCGGCCTGATCCTGGGCGCCGCCGCCAATCGCAAACCGATCATGGTCGACGGCTTTATCTCGACGGCCGGCGCCCTGATTGCCTGCTCCCTGGCCCCGGCCTGCAAGGATTACATTATCGCCGCCCACCGCAGCGTCGAGCAGGGCCATCGGATCATGCATGACCATCTGGGCTGCGAACCGCTGCTTGATCTCAACATGAGACTGGGGGAGGGGACCGGCGGCGCCCTGGCCATGAACGTGGTCGAGGCCGCCCGGCGGGTCTTGACCGAGGTGGCTACCTTTGAAGAGGCGGCGGTGTCGGAGGCCGGATAATATGCGCGGACTATTCGCCGCAATAAGGTTTCTGACCATCATCCCGATTCCGGGCGCTTACGGGACCGGCAAGGACGATCTGGCCGCCAGCCTGCCCCATTTCCCCCTGGTCGGCCTCTTGATCGGGCTGGGGACCGGCGCCCTTTTTTACCTGATCGGGCCGTACCTGTCCCAGCCGGTGCTGGTGGTCCTGGGGGTGACCGTGCTGCTGGGGGTTTCGGGAGCGCTTCATCTGGACGGGGTGGCGGACTGCGCCGACGGCTTTTTCAGTTCCCGGCCCCGTCCGCTGATTCTGGAGATCATGCGGGACAGCCGGATCGGCGCCATGGGGGTGGTGGCGCTTTTCCTGATCCTGGCCTTCAAGATCGCGGCCCTGTGGTCTTTGCCGCCGGAAGATCTCTGGCCGCTTCTGGTCCTGATGCCGATTGCGGGCCGCTGCGCCATGCCGATCATGATAGCGGTTCTGCCCTATGCCAGATCGGAAGGCGGCCTGGCCACCGTATTCTACGCCAAAGGCGCGGTGGCGGAGGCGCTCTGGGCCGGGGTCCTGCTTCTCGTTACCTGCTGGCTTTTCGCGGGGATTGTCGGTTTCGTGATCGCTTTTCTCACCTTGCTCGTGATTCTGTTATTCTGTTTCTTCTGTAAAAAAATTATCGGCGGCGCCACCGGCGATACCCTGGGCGCGGTCTGCGAGATTTCCGAAACGGCGATCGCCCTCTTTTACGCATCCTTGATGATTATCTGAATCCTTGACCACTATGACTATCGAAAATAAATATGGTGGCGAGTCGCCGGCGGACGAATTCGGCCACGGCGGCAACCTGCGGGAACTGGCGGCCCGGACCGGGATCGATCCCGCCCGGATTCTTGATTTCAGCGCCAGTATCAACCCGCTCGGGCCGCCGGAATATCTGCGGATGGTCGTCAGCCGCTCCCTTGAAAAGCTGGCCCACTATCCCGAACCCCACAGCGAGGGACTTAAGGACGCCCTCTCCGGGATTCTGGCGGTCGCTCCGGACCGGCTGGCGGTGGCCAACGGCTCCACCGAGATCATCTATGCCCTGCCGAGAGCCCTTGGCTGCCGGCGGGCGGGGATCCCGGTCCCCGCCTATGCCGATTATGAAAAAGCCGCCCGCCTGAACGGCCTTGAAGTGTTGCACCCCCTGCTGGTTGAGGAGAACGGATTCCGGCTCGACTTTGCCGGACTGGCCGCGCAGCTGCGGGATGGCGACCTGCTTTACCTGGGGCGGCCCAACAATCCCACCGGGGTATCCTTCGCGGCCGGGGCGCTGCTTGCCCTGGCCGCCGCCCATCCCCGGGTATATTTTGCCGTCGATGAGTCTTTCCATGAGTTTATCGCCGAAGAGAGCGGACTGATTTCGGCCGATATGCCGGACAATCTGATCGTGTTCCGCTCCCTGACCAAGTTTTATGCCATCCCCGGCCTGCGTCTGGGATTCGTCGCCGCCTCCCCGGCAACCGCCGCCCTTATCGGCCGGCAGCTCCTTCCCTGGACGGTCAATACCCTGGCCCAGGAGATCGGCGCAAAGGCGGTTGTTGATCGTCAATACGCTACGCGGAGCCGGGATTACGTGCGGGCGGGAAGGGAGGAGTTGCAGGCGGGGCTCGCCGCGATTCCCGGTCTGAAGGTCTTCCCCGGCGAGGCCAATTACCTCCTGGTCAAGCTCGAAAAAAAAGGAATTACCGTCAAAGAGCTTGCCGGACGGCTGTTGCAGAAACCCGAACGGCCGATCGCCATTCGTGACTGCGCCAATTTCAGCGGGCTGGCCCGGGGGTTTTTCCGGGTCGCGGTCCGTGGCGGCAGGGATAACGAGCTGCTCCGCGACTCGTTGGCCGCCGCCCTGACCGGCGGGAAGATGGCTGTTATCGGCGACCGGCGGCGCAAAACCCCGGCCCTGATGCTGCAGGGGACCTCGTCAAACGCCGGCAAAAGCGTCCTGACCGCCGCCCTGGGAAGAATATTTCTCCAGGACGGATATCGGGTCGCGCCCTTCAAGGCCCAGAACATGTCGCTTAACTCCTATGTGACCAGGGATGGCTTCGAGATGGGCCGGGCCCAGGTGGTCCAGGCCCAGGCCTGCCGGCTCGATCCGGAGGTCCGGATGAACCCGGTGCTGCTCAAGCCCTCCAGCGAGACCGGCAGCCAGATCATCGTCAACGGCAAGGTGATCGGCAATATGTCGGTCGATAACTATATCGATTACAAACCGGTGGCGCGGGCGGCCGCTTGCGCGGCTTACGACTCCCTGGCCGCCGAATACGAGGTGATCCTTCTGGAAGGGGCCGGCAGCCCGGCCGAGGTGAATCTGAAGAAGCACGATATCGTCAATA
>JBHEOZ010000251.1:2545-2964 GCA_046260555.1 Desulfurivibrionaceae bacterium | reverse complement strand
GTTCGATGGCAGCGGTCACCTCCGTAAGGGAATGGTCGTATTTGAAGGCCGACTGGGTGGTGAAGGTCTGGACATCGGGGTACTCTTCAATCACCCGGGCCACGTTGTCCGGGGCCAGGTGCCCCCGGAAGGGAGCGGAGCCGGCCCCCAGAATGGGATAGATTTCAACGCCGGTCTCGTCGGACATCCGGCCCAGCCGCTGCAGGGCGATTTTGTTGCAGAGGATGGCGCTCACCATGCCGTAGTTCATGGCCGGGTCCGATCGGGCCAGGAAGACCCGCTGGTGCTTGACATCCTTGTCCCGGAGATAGTTGCGGACGATGTTGTGGGCCTCAAGCATGTGCTCCTTGTCTTCAAAGAGGGGGATGACGTTGACTTTTTCGGGGCGGAATTCCCCGATCCAGTCGGCGATTCGCACA
>JBHEOZ010000251.1:0-2535 GCA_046260555.1 Desulfurivibrionaceae bacterium | reverse complement strand
GTCGTTCATCGCGGCATCTACAATGGCGAAATTCTTTTCCTCGCCCGGCTTGAGATATTCCACGCGCGTGAGCAGTGCGCCGGCATTTCCGACCAGCACGCGTCCCGGCTCGAGTATCAGTTTCTCGCCGCGTCCCTTGAGCGCGGAATGCTTTCCAGGGTTTCAAGCAGGACCTTGGCCTCGGCCTTTTCCACATCCGGATTGGGCACCCGCAGGGTCAGAAAGACGTCTTCGCCCAGTTTTTTTTCCCTGAAAAAATAATCATAACGGGTGAGCAGTTTGCGCACCACGAAATCGTCGACCTCCTTGCCCTCGCAGTCCCACATCTGTTCATCGCAGCCCAGGTGGGAGAAGGCATAGTAGGCCTCCTGGATCTCGTCCTCGCCGGACATATCGGCATTTTCGGCAAAAAACGGCAGGGTTACATTGTCTGGATGCTGGGTCGACATCACTCGGGGAATCTTCATAGACACTTTCGCCGGCTCCTGTTTTTCTGGGTATCTGGTTGATAATTATTACGGCTTGTTACTGATCCTGAAATGGCGGGCGGGGCAAAAAGTTATGATCCCGCGGGGCCTTATCAGATAATAATAGAGAACCGCGCGGAATTACAAGTAAACCCTTGCTTTACGGATAAATGCCGTCCGGAGGGCGGCAGGGGTTCACCGGAGCTGCGACCGCTTCACCTTTGAGTTTTTCGACTCGTTTCCGGAGCCTTGGCGATCTACTCGATAAAACGCCGGGCCTTTAAGGATTGGTCGAGGATGGTTGCCTTTTTGGCCCCTGGATCTTCGCAAGCTCCGGGATCGACCACAAAGGAGATTGATTTTTTGCCGGTCTCGCAAAAAGCCGGCTCAGGAATACCGATCAGAACAGGGATGAAGGGCGGAAAGGAAAATGACAGGAGGGAGGTGGATCGCGTCAAAATAACGCTCAAGAGATCTCGATCAGTAGCTGCTTCTGGCCAGAACTTCGCGGGCTTTGGAACCGTCGGCCGGGCCGACAACCCCTTCTTTCTCCATAAGTTCGATCATCCGGGCCGCCCGATTGTAGCCGACCCGCAGACGCCTCTGGACCATGGAAATGGAGGCCTGACCAGATTCGCAGACCAGGGCTACCGCCTCGTCGTATTTTTCATCCATCTCCTCGGCATCGTCCGCATCATCGTCGGAGAGGCCCTCGCCGATCACGGTGACTGATTCGTCATAACAGGCGGGGCGCTGCTTCTTGACGAAATTTACGATATTTTCGATCTCCTTCTCGGTGATATAGGCGCCGTGGATTCTTTGCAATCTGGCAGAACCGGGCGGCAGAAAGAGCATGTCACCGGCGCCCAGCAGATGTTCGGCGCCGCTCGTATCGAGGATGGTGCGGGAATCGATCTTCGAAGAGACCTTGAACGACATCCTGGTCGGGAAGTTGGCCTTGATCAGACCGGTGAGCACATCCACCGACGGGCGCTGGGTGGCGAGAATCAGATGCATGCCGGCGGCCCTGGCCATCTGGGCCAGACGGGCCACGGCATCTTCAACCTCGCGGGAGGAGACCATCATCAGATCTGCAAGCTCGTCGATAATGATCACGATCAGCGGCAGCCGCTCTTCCTCGGCGAGTTCGTTGTAACTGGAGATACTCTTGACCCGCTTCTCCTCCATGAGCTGATAGCGCCGCTCCATCTCGCGGACCGCCCATTGCAGAGCCCGGCTGGCCATTTTCGGATCCACCACGACCGGATGAAGCAGATGGGGGATATCCTCATAACAGGAAAGCTCTATCCGTTTGGGGTCGACCATCAATAACCGGACATCCTCCGGGGTGGCCTTCATCAGGATACTGCAGATGATCGCGTTGACCGCGACGCTCTTCCCCGCCCCGGTAGCTCCGGCAATCAACAGATGCGGCATCTTGGCCAGGTTGGCCATCACCGGGTTGCCGATGACGTCCATCCCCAGTCCGAGGGTCAGTTTGGAGGCGGCCTGCTGGAATTCGTCGCTGGCCATTATGTCCCGGATGAAAACGGTCTGGCGCTCCGGATTGGGTATCTCGATGCCGAGGGCCGCCTTGCCGGGGATGGAGCCGACGATCCGGACGCTTTCGGCCTTCAGCTTCATGGCCAGGTCATCGGCCAGGGAGACGATCTTGTTGATCTTGACCCCGGGGGCCGGTGCGAATTCATAGGTGGTAATCACCGGACCCGGCGAAATTCCGGCAACCTTGCCGATCACCCCGAAATCCTTCAGGATGGACTCCAGTTTGCCGCTGACTTCCAGATTTCCTGTTCATCGTCGGGACCCGGTTCCCGCAGTTTAGCGCCCCCCGCTTTCGCGGCGGATCTCATGGCCAGGTCCTGCTTGACGTTTCCGTTTTTTTCAAGCCGCCCGGCCAATCCTTTCCAAACGTACAAACCAAGAGATTTCAAACCTTCGACGGTATTGCAGGCCATCAGATAAGGCGAGAACTCAAAGGAAACCATCAGGGAAACCAGCAGCAATGAAGTGAAGAAGAGGATCGAGCCGAAATTACCGAAATATTCGC
>JBHEOZ010000250.1:2709-2971 GCA_046260555.1 Desulfurivibrionaceae bacterium | reverse complement strand
TTCCTTGGTCGCGGCGATCACCACCGAATCGCCCGCGACCACCTCGCCGCTCAGTTCAAGGCGCTGGACGATCTGTCCGCGCCGCACAGGCGCGACCTCTACCAGCAATGGCTTGGGCTGCTTCGACGCGTTTTGCGGCGACGATGGTTCTGACTGACCAGACCGGCTATGCCAGATTGTTCCCGCAACGGCTGCTCCAAGCAACACCAATGCAATGATCAGGATTCGTTTTCGTTTCTTCATCATAGTTCCTCGCTTTCAG
>JBHEOZ010000250.1:0-2699 GCA_046260555.1 Desulfurivibrionaceae bacterium | reverse complement strand
GAATGCCCGACTTACTGGGTCCACGCGACCCCGGCAACAAATCGCAGATGCGCCCTAATCTTGACGCCATCAGTTGTTTTCATTGATCAATCCTTACTTGGATGCGGTAATGTGCCCGCAATACACTGGCGACTTGCCGGAGAGTTTGTCTGTCTTCACCACCGTGACATCGATAAATCCCGCCTGATTCATCTTTTCCAGATATTCCTCCAGTGTGATAGCACCGGCAATACAAGCCGCCCATTTATCTTTGTTTCCCCTTATCTCGGCGGGCAACTCCGTTGAGGCAAGCCTGTCTCTAATGATCAGCTTGCCGCCATTGCGAAGGATTCTGTAGACAGTGGCAAATACCTTGTCCTTCTGCGGAGAGAGATTGATTGCGCCGGCACAGACAACAACATCCGCGGAACACTTGTCTATGGGGAGGTCTTCCATGAGACCACATCGAAATTCTACATTCGTTATACTCAGGGTTCCGGCCAGGGACTTGGCGAGCAACAGCATTTTATCGCTAATATCAATGCCGGTCACCTTGCCTTTGGGTCCAACCATCCGGGCCATGATCAAAGAATCCAACCCCGGCCCACAGCCCATATCCACAACATTGGCTCCGGGGAATACAGCTTCTTTGTATCCGATTAGATTTGCTCTCTTTTCGGAGGCGTCAACTTCGCTTAGAATTTTCAGGTTGTCAGCGGAATAGGCTTCTGCCGATTGGGTGTATTTGTGTTTAACCGCATCCCATCTTTCCTCGGGGCCATCGGTCTGGAAGCAGTTCACCGAATCCATACTGTTGTCGACTACGTCTTTCATCTTTCCGTCTCCTTTTCCATGCCCGATCTAATCTCGACCAAACGGGCAACCACATGGTCGATATCATTCAGTTTCCAGTTTCCCGCCTCGGGCGGCTTGTTGAACCATGTTTCCCGCTCCGTTCCGTCCGGGTTCTTGATGGTGAAGCGGTCGGCCCCGTTCACCAGGATGGTGAGGCAGTGAAAGCCGCGCGCCTCCATAGCCCTCAATCCTTCCGGCCGGCTGAAATCGGTGTATATCACCTTGATCCTGTCCGCGTACTTTTTTCGAGCCCGTTGAGGTACTCGACCATCGGCCCCATACAGCCGGACCCCAACGGAAGGAAGGCCTCGACGAGTATCGGTTCGGTTCTTGCCGGTTCCGATATGGCGGGCGCCGGCTTAGCCGCCTGCGGCACAGCCGGGGGCGGAGGATTATTGAAATAGACCTCATGCAGCGCGATGAGGAGGCCGAAAACTGCAAGTAATGCGCCCAGCAAAAAAAGGGTTTTTCTCCGAAATCTCGTTCTCATGGCGCATCCTTCCGGACGATCTTCCCGTCCTCCAAGTGGACCAGTTGGGCGGCCTGCCGGGCCAGGCCAAGGTCGTGGGTCGCCAGGACGATGGTCTTTCCCTCGGAATTGAGTTTTTTGAGGAGCCCCACGATGATCGCCGCGGTCTGGGTGTCGAGTTCTCCTGTCGGTTCGTCGGCCAGAATCACATCGGGGTCGTTTATCAATGCGCGGGCAATCGCCACTCGCTGCTGTTCACCGCCGGAAAGCTCGGCCGGCAGGTGCTCGGCCCGCTCCTTCAACTCAAACTGCGCGAGCAGTTCAAGGGCGAAAGCTTGCTTTTCTTGCCGCCGGTGTTTTTCCGGCACTACCGGGATCAGGATGTTCTCCAGCACCGTCAGGGTGGGGAGCAGGTTGAATGCCTGGAAGATGAATCCCACGTGTCGGCGGCGGTAGAGGGCGAGATCATCCCGAGACAGGGTGGCCAGGTCTTGTTCTTTGGGAAGCTCGACCCGGACGTGCCCGCCATTGGGCCGATCCAGTCCCCCGATCATTTGGAGCAGGGTTGACTTCCCCGATCCGGATCGGCCCACCAGGGCGTAAAAGGAACCGGCGGGGATGTCCAGGGATACTTCGCGCAAGGCGGAAACAGTCTGGGTTCCCTTTTGGTAAGTCTTGGATATGTTCTCGATACGGATCATAACTGCCTCAACGCTTCGCTGGGGGAAAGAAAGGATGCTTTTTTTGCCGCGACCATGGCGGCGGCGAGCGAGATCACCACTGACAAGGCCAAACCGGCCAGTAACAGGTCGGGCTCGAAGGTGAGTCTAACATTGACGATGGCGAGCGGCGCCGCGGTCTCGGCGCAGGCCGGGTATTTGTTCAAGCTCTCCGGCAGCTTGATCACTGCGGTCTGGGCGTAGATCCAACCCACTGCGGTTCCCAGGATGAAGCCACCGATCCCCGCGATGAGCCCCTGGAGGAAATGCTCGGTAAGGAGCAGTCGGCGGACCTCGCCGTCCTTCCAGCCTACCGTCTTGAGGATGCCGATCTCCCGAGTACGCTCGTGCACTGCCGCGGCGGAGGATTTAGCCACCAAGAGCAGGACCGTCAGCAGTACGATCAGACCGAAAGCCTGAGTAACCGACTTCTGCAACACCTCGAATCCTACCGCCTGGGTCAAGAGGTGACTGCTGGTGGTAATGGTGAGATCCGAGCCCAGTTTTTCCTTCAGGAACGATTCGATGCGCCGGGGATCCGCGTCGGCCCGGAGTTTGATATAGAGGGTGTCAATCACCGGGCCGTGGCCGTAGAGTTCTTGAGCCTGGGGAAGGGAGACATACACCTCGGCCCCGGCAATCCGGGCAAGCTTGCCGGGGTCGATCAGGCCTGTTAC
>JBHEOZ010000025.1:0-14163 GCA_046260555.1 Desulfurivibrionaceae bacterium | reverse complement strand
GCTTTCAGGACATAGGTATTGCCGCCGAATTCCCTGATATCGATACCCATCCTGGCGATCTCGTCGGCCCCATCCTCGAGGATGGAAATCTCCTCCAGACCGAACTCCATGGTCAGGGGGAAGAGCAGGGCCTGGCTGGCAACCCTGCCGGCGCCGAACTCCCTCTTCAACCTTTCAAATATCAACCTCTCCTGGGCGGCATGCTGGTCGATGGCAACCAGACCGTCCTCCCCTTCGCAGAGAATGTAGGTGTCGAGGAGCTGGCCGATTATCCGAAGCCGCCCCGTGCCAACCTCCTCCTCAGCCTCCGCCGCCGCCCCAACGGCCGGATCGGCGTAAGCAGGAGGAACCGGGTCGCGGGACTTGCGGGCTTCGGGAATCGCTCCCGCCGCCGCTTCAAAACGGGGCGCTTCGGGTTCGGAAAGCGCCGGAGCAAGGTGCTCAGTATTAATCCTATCACAAACGTCGCCCGGCAAGTCAGCTGATTTTTGCTCGCGGGGCTCCAGAAGGAACTTTTCAAGGGTTGAGGTGGATTCAGAGGGGGGAGAGACCATCGCCGTTCTCGCGGAGAGAGGGGCGGAGGAGTGCGCGCCGAACACCGAATCTTTCAGGTCGTTTTGAAATTCAGTCATCGCCTCCCCGACCGCCGAGACGATCAGCCGACGAACTGCATTTGCCTTATGGAAGCGGATCTCCTGCTTGGCGGGATGGACATTGACATCGACGGCAGCGGGGGGCAGATTGACAAACAGCACTCCGGCCGGTCTCCGTCCCTTCATCAGATAGTTGCGTAGGCCTTCGGCGACGGCATGGGTAATAAGCCGGTCCCTGACCGGCCGGCCATTGACGAAGACCCGCAGATTGGCGCTCTGTCCGGAAAAATGATCGGGGGGCAGGAGATAACCGGAGATACTCACCTCGTTATCTTCGGATAGGGCGCCGACCGCCACCAGATTCTGGCCGCTATCGCACCCCAGGATACTCCTAAGCCGCGCCGCAATCCCGCCGCTTGCGGCCGCGGGCAAGGAGATAACCTCCCGGCCGTTGACGGCATAGTTAAGCGCCAGTTCCGGGCGGACCAAGGCATAGCCTCTGACCACCTCTTCGATATGGGATAATTCGGTCCGGGGAGTTTTGAGAAATTTTTTACGGGCCGGGACGTTACCGAAAAGGTCACGCATTTCAACGACGGTGCCGACCCGGCACCCCATCTCATGGACCTTGACCACCTTGCCGAACCGCACCTCCACCCGGTTGCCCAGCTCAAAGCCGGGCCGGCGGGAGGTTATGGACAACCGGGAGACCGAAGCGATGCTCGGCACCGCCTCCCCCCGGAAACCCAGGGTGGTGATCTGATCCAACTGCTCGACATTTACCAGCTTGCTGGTCGCGTGCCGTTCGAGGCTTAGAAGGATATCATCCTGATCCATGCCCCGACCGTCGTCAATCACCCGGATCAGCGAGGCGCCGCCGCCCTCTACCTGAACGGTCAGATTTGCCGCGCCGGCATCGATGCTGTTTTCAACCAGCTCCTTGACCACCGAGGCTGGTCTTTCCACCACTTCGCCGGCGGCGATCTGGTTGGCCAGATTTTCCGGAAGAATTCTGATCTGGGACAAAATCGACCTGCCCTTAAAAATTTCCAGCGCCCTTAATGGCCGGCGCTGCCGATCCATCCCGCTTTTCGCCGAACTGCATCGTCTGCCTGCTCAAAACCGCTGGAAGTCAAGGCTCGGCATATTGCAGGTTGTCTTGGGGCTTTTGCGCCATTACCCATGCCCGGGCGCCGGCTGTTTAAAGATATTGCAAAATATTCAACTCCAGCCACTGCTTGTCCCACCACTCCAGGGGGTCAACGAACACTCCGTTAACCAGCACGCTGAAGTGAAGATGGTCGCCGCCGGCCATCCCGGTTGCGCCGCTGAGTCCGATCACCGTCTCCTTGCTCACCTGGTCGCCGACCGCGGTACTGATCTGGCTCAGATGCGAGTAAAGGGAGAAGACCCCCAGACCGTGGTCGATAATGACCATCTCGCCGTAAATCCCCAGATATCCTGCAAAGACCACCTCGCCGATATTGGCCGCCTCGACCTCGGCCCGGCTGGTCGAAGCCAGATCAATGCCCAGATGGACCTGCCGGTCGACCTCCTTGCCGTTGTAATAATAGGTCCGGTATTCGGCGAATCCGGCCCGGCGGCTGCTCCGCGCCATTCTCTGGAAACGACCTTCCCAGAGCCTTTCCGGCCGGGACTGGCTGCACACTTCATTAATAACCTTGTTGTTTTCCTGTCTGATCCGGCTGTTTATCTCCAGATACTGGGCCAGAGGTTCCTTGCCCCGCAGTTCGGGATAAAAGCTTAAAAACTCCGGAAGCTTGCGGCTTAAAAAACCGTCGCTGACATTGATCCGGTCGCGCCGGGGAGTCCTCTTGCGCATGATCATCCCGAACGGTTTGGCGATGGAGTTGCCGGCTTGATCAACCGCCATGGCCACCGATCTATCGATCCGTTCAATATCGTACGGCAGCCCGATCATGGCGCCGTACATCCCCTCCCCCTTCTCGGGCAGCGGGAAACCGGGATGGAAGGTGTCGTTGATCATGACCCCATGCTTGGCCACCTCTTCGTCCAGGCTGTAAGTGACGATCCCGGCGCCGCCCTGCAGGATATAGCGCGGCGAGTCGGCGATATACAGAAGGGGCGGCTTGGTATCCAGCTCAACGGGAAAAGAGGCTGTGGTCAGATTGCCTTTCAGTAGGTTCCACCACGAATAGTCCCTGACGGTCACCAGTAATTCGGCCTCGCCATCCGTGAAGTCGTAGGATGCCGGTTCCAGCTTGATCTCCACTTCAAAGTTCTCCGGTCCGGCCTGCCCGAAAAAGCCGCGGCGGGCAAACTCCTTCTCGAAGACCATAACCTTTTTGTCGCCCTGAACCATTTCGATCCGGGTGGAGCGCAAACCGCTTTTGCGGTCGGCCAGCAAAAGCTCAACATCTTTTTCCGCCCCGACCATCCCGATATCAGAGAGAACCGTGACCTGGGACTTCTCGCGTTCATAAAAACCGACCAGCATTACTGCCAACACAATCAGGACCAGCAACGGAATGAACATCAAAAACAGCGGCCGGCGGCGGGAACTTCTCTTCGATTTATCCAACGAATCCAAACCAACACCTCAATAACAAAACTTTATAAGATTATTCCTGATAAGCAAAAAGTTCGACACACCATAACGCAGTAGATCGAACTGCATGCCCCTTTTGGGTGCTTTTTACAACGCCACCAATAGTAACATGTTGTCCCCGGCTTACCAATCGAAAATCTTGACAACAACCCCGCTTCACCCTATAGCTTCGTTAAAATGTTTGAATATCACACCATCATAGTCGGCGCCGGACCGGCGGGCCTGGCCTGCGGCGCCGCCCTGGCCAGAGCCGGGGAAAGAGTTCTCGTTCTGGATCGTCACCGGCGGATCGGCCCCAAGGTCTGTGCCGGCGGCATTACCTGGTCCGGAATCAAGAAACGGGTCCCGGCCGAGCTGCTCGAACGATCCTTTCCCGACCAGAAGGTTTTTACCGGTTGGCAGAAGACGTTGATCTCCGCCTCCCGGCCCCTGGTTTCAACGATTAACCGCGAAACCCTCGGCCAGTGGATGCTCGAAAAAGCGGAGGCGGCCGGAGCCGACGTGAGGACCGCGACCGCGGTCAAGAGTTTTTCCGGAAACCGGCTCCACACCGACCGCGGTGAATTCACTTTCCGCTTTCTGGTCGGGGCCGATGGCAGCAACTCGACGGTGCGCCGCCTCCTTGGAATGACCACCAAGCGGGTCGGGGTCGGAATTAATTACTTTGTTCCCGGCGATTTCCCGGCCATGGAGTGGCACCTTAACGATAAACTCTTCGCCAACGGTTATGCCTGGTTGTTCCCGCACCGCGAAGCGGCTTCAATCGGAGCCTATTGCGACCGCAACTCCCTGCCGCCGGCCATACTTCTGAAAAATTTGCACCTATGGGCGGAAAAACATGGTATTAACCTTGACCAATTGAAAATGAGTTCCGGCCTGATCAACTATGATTTCCAGGGCTGGCGATTCGGTAACTTTTTTCTGGCCGGGGACGCGGCCGGGCTTGCTTCGCCCTTGACCGGCGAAGGCATCTACCCGGCGATTGTTTCAGGCGAAGAGATCGCCCGAACCATCCTTGATCCCGGTTATGAAGGTTATGCCATAAAAAAACTTCTGGCCCGTCACCGTTTGCACCGAACGGTGGTTTCCCTGACCGGGAGCAACCGGCTGGCCTGCCGCCTGGTTATGGAGTCGCTGGTTCTGGCTTTAAGATCCGGCCTGATCCCCTTCGCCGCCCTGGAAATGGCTGGCTGACTGGTGTATATTGTCTGACTGTATATAGTATAGGAAGACAGTGGCAAGCGAGTAGTCGCTATCGATAGTTTCAGTGACTCCTGATTTCTAAATCCCCAAATAGCGATTACCGCTAGGACCACAATAAATTCGTACCTTCAAGGGCTGCCATAGTTAAAAGTTAAAAACGGCTGTCACGGTAGTTTAAACAGGAATACTGATTTTCGCGGGAGGATAATAAATTGACTGAAACCCCCAAGGGCCAAAAAAACGTTCTGCTCTATAACCTTATTTTCATCGTGGTCGGGCTCGGCCTGTTCCTGTTTCTCTGGTTTGCTCCGGACGAAACCACCCCGCGTCTGCCCCATGACGACACCCATGAGAAATTCCACGAGATCGTTGACAAGAAAGAGGCCGAAAAATCCTGCGGAGACTGCCATAACGATGACGGCGTGGCCCCGCTGCCCGACGGTCATCCGCCCAAGTACCGCTGCCTGTTCTGCCACAAACGGGACCAGTAGGAGCGGCCTAGTACCCTGTAACCCTATAACTGTCGCACCTTGCTCGTTATTTTTCGCGCCGACTTTCGTTGCGGCTTCAGTTTCATAGCGCTGCTATGCGCCTTCAACCACGCCTCACCGTCACGCAAAATCCCTTCGCAATTGTGCGAAATTTAAAGTTTTACAAGGTACTAGGGGACCGCCGTGAAAAATTTTGATCTCGAACTCTCCTCCCTGACCGATACCGAAAAGCTCGGCAGACTGCTCGGCGAGATCGCCGAACCGGGCGACCTGATTATCCTGTCCGGCGGACTCGGGGCCGGCAAGACCACCATCACCCAGTTCATCGGTGCCGGCCTTAAACTGCCGGCCGATTGCTACATCACCAGCCCGACCTACAGCCTGATGCACGAATACCGGGGCCGCCTGACTCTCTACCATATAGACCTCTATCGCCTCTCCTCGGAAGAGGAGATCGAAGAGCTCGGTTTCCTCGATTATATCTACGGCGACGGACTGACCGTGATCGAGTGGCCGGATCGGCTCGGCTGGCTGCTGCCGGATGAGCATCTGGAGATCAAGCTCGAAGCTGGAGAGGACGAGAACACCAGGAGCGCCCGACTTACGGCCACCGGCCCCCAGTGGCTGAACCGCCTGACCGTAATCAAACAAACCTTTTTCTAGACAATCCGAAAACCGTCAGCACGAAATAACCTGGAGAAGCTCTTCCTGATAATCAGGAATATTTTTCTTGCCGCCTGGGGAGTAATCGATACCTGCCGCGTCAGAGAAACTTTTTTGAAAATAAATTTGCTTATTCACTCAAGGAGTGTTAAATTCAAATTACATAGCGCAGTATTGGTTTGTATAAAAAGAAGACTATAAAAAGTTAACCGCACAGACCTAATCAGGTATGCGGTTTTTTTTATGCGCGAACATACTGCCGGGAGAAAAAATCTCCCTTTTTATCAAATGGCTCAATAAAGAGCCAAGTATAACAGGAGTAGTTAAGATGTCTGAAGGAACAGTAAAATGGTTTAATGATGCTAAGGGTTTCGGTTTTATCGAGCAGGACAATGGTGGCGACGTATTCGTTCATCATACTGCCATTCAAGCCGATGGTTTCAAGTCTCTCCAGGAAGGGGCTCGGGTGACTTTCGATGTAGTTGACGGCCCCAAGGGACCGGCTGCGTCGAATGTCGTTCAGCAGTAAGCCCGAAGGTATTTTTTAATTTACCTGAAAGCCCCGCTTCGGCGGGGCTTTTTTTGTACTTCGTTATGGGTTATGATCAAATAAAAAAAGGAGAATTTCATGGCAAGAAAAACCAATTATTCTTTTGAAAAAAGACAGAAAGAATTGGCCAAAAAGAAAAAGAAGGAAGAAAAAAGACTCCGCAAACAGGGCAAGACCGATGAGGAAGAGGAATGATTCATAACCGCTCCCGGTTAAGCGCCTGTTCAGGTTTTTCTCTCTTGTTTATTACCTCCCGCCGTTCTTATTGCCGGCCGCCGGCACCCCGCCATTAGTAATCCCGGATGGGAGCCCGGGCATAAATCCGCCAGGATCATTTCTGGCGGGTCATTAATACCCGTTGTTTGTTTAATATAGGCTCAAAACATACCTTAAATCCCGGCAATTCCAGTGCTTTTACACGCATTTCTTATGTTCCTTGTTCCGTTCCCGGCCGATAAGATCTACAAGATCATTCATCTCTTCCGCCAATAGCTCGATCAGGTCGTCGACGCTGATTATACCTTCAAGCACCCCCTGCTTGTTGACCACCGGCACCCTCCTGACTCCCTTGGCCCGCATCAGCTTGACGGTGTCGGCTATTGCCTCTTCCCCGGAAACGGTTAACAGGTCACTGCTCATAACATCGCCTACGCTCACGTCATCAAAATCCACTTCACTGGCAATGACCTCGATTACTATATCCCTGTCGGTCAGGATGCCGACCGGAAAAGCCAGACCTCCCCTTTTTTCAACCACGACCAGATCGCCGACATGATACGCGCGCATTAATTTTGCCGCGCTCAGGACCGATTCGCTTTCCTCAATAATTACCACTTCCCGGTTGCATAGCTCACCGCTATTCATGGCGCTCCCCTGCTCTAAATTTCTTCTTGGAAAATACCTGCCCAATACCTTGGTTTATTGAGCCCGGGTCTTTCCACGGTACTCCGGTTATCGCCTCATGCGCATTTGTTGCGAGATCCCATGCATTTCTTCGTCCTCCCTTTTTTTACGCTATTATTAAGCGAAAAAGGTTGTCAAATTATTTGTTTGACGATTCCGGGGAGAAAATGCGGGCTGAGTATTTTGGCGCGGAAATCGGCGGAGGTGGTTCAGGAGAGCTGATGGCGTAATCCGGGGCAAGCGGCCGGGCAGCCTGCGGAAGGTGATTTGAGACTAACGTCAGCCATCTTCAGGATTTGGGGAAGGCGAACTATGGAGGCGGCAGGATATCTATTTTTGATTTCTCCGCATATGCCGGTAGTAAGCGCAGCTGTGGCAATGGAATATCTTGCTTTCTTTTGTAACTGATTCAGGAAGCATGTTGGTACAGGAGGTGGAGGTCGGTTCGATATCCCAACAGTTTCTTTTTTCATGTTCATCAAACATGCGGCATTCACTTTTACTGCATTCAAAAAACTCGTGACATTTGATAGCCATACTTCCTCCGTCAAAATTGATGGCGTCGCAAAAAGCCCGATCTCCTGAGTCGTGGCGCATTTTTGCTTAGCCATTCCGTGACTTTGTGCGAGTTTGTTAAAAATTGACAAACTCGCACAAAGTCAAAAAAGTTGTCATTTCGAACGAATGTGAGAAGTCTTGTTCTTTAACCCATTGATACTATTAAGATTTCTCCAGTCGATCGAAATGACATTATGACAATCCCTACTTTATGCGGACTCATCAAAATTTAAGTCGGCCATTGCAACTCCATCGTAACCGAGTTGGATTGTTAACTCAAACCAAAAAATACCACACTGTGGCACGTGAGTATCGGTCATACTCAACAGGCGGAACGGTGTTATCCGGTTGAATTCCGAAGTTTAATCATTGCACGGCGGCGTGGTTTCAACCGATAAAAATCCAGGAGGGAGGATCAGAGCTGGCGGGATTGTTTTGGCTGCCGGTTAATGAAAAAGCAGCACCAGGCTCCCGTGAATTACGGCGAGAGTCAAAGTGGTAAAGGCCATGCGCCGGTGCCAGGGGAATACCTTCAGCCGCTTCCGATGGAACAGCAAACCGAGGCTGACAGTGGTGAGCAGAGAGAGGAAGGTCAGGATGCCCAGGACCGGAATGGCTGACTTGAACGGAGATTGGGCGCCGGCGCCGGCTCCGTTGGCAAAAGAAATTCCGGCCTGGGAAAATTCGGTGACCAGCAATAATAATATGATCGGTTTAAGGCGCATGCTCGGCCTCCCGGTTGCATGATTTATGGATGGTTTATTCTATAACGATTATCAGCCAAGCAGCAAGAGCCCTTCCCGAAAAAGAGCCAGGGCGAGGAGGATCAGCAGCAGACCGAGCCCCTTGACGATCACAACATAAAGGGGGCCGGCCAGAAATGACCGTGATTTACCGATCAGGACGGCCAGGCCGAGCTTGGCCCCGACCAGCATGGCGTAAAATGACAGGACGAAGCCCGCCGCGGCGGCAAGACTGTGGCCTCCGGCCTTGATTGTCAGGGGACCTCCGACGCTCAACCAGAACAGGTATGGATGGGGACTCAGAAAATTAACGGCAATGCCTTTAAGCAGCGCGTCGATCTTCGGCGGGGCCGGATTGATTTCGAGTGCTCCGGTCCGGAGGGCCTGGATGCCCAAGAAGAGAACGACCAGGCCGCCGAGTCCCGAGATGGCGGCCATGATCAGATTGAATCCGGATAACTGCCGGAGGATAACCAGGGTCAGGATGATTATCGGCAGATCGGTAATAAGCGGCGCCAGTGCCACCTTGAGTCCGGACCTGGTCCCGTGCCGAAGGGTTTCGCTGACCACCAGGGTGAGGAGAGGACCGGGGGCGAAACCGGCCGACAGGCCGAGAATTGTCCCGGTCAGCAGGAAATTAATCATTGCGGATTCTTTATTTTCCCATCATCCTGAACCCGTGACGGCTTCCCTGGGAATTTCACTTTATACCCAAAGGGCATAAGTTTCGTTTGCACCCTAAAGGGCATAAAAGCAGACAAGCTGCTCAACTCAGCTTTTATAAGTTTGTAATTTCATCTTTTGCACATATTGACTGGTTCGGGAAGGAAAAAATTTATGGAGAGAGATAAGATTCGCCGCGCCACTCTTGCCGCCCGGGACCGGTTGGCTCCGGGAGAACTGCAGGAGATCAGCAGGTTTGTCACCGCAAGGCTGTTCCGCCTTGGAGAATTTACGGCCGCGTCCACGGTGCTGTTTTACGCCGCCTTCAAGAGCGAAGTGCAAACCATGGCCGCCATTGAAGAGTCTCTGGAGATGGGAAAGCGCGTCGCTCTGCCCCTTACCCTGGCCGCGGAAAGGCAACTGCAGCCATACCTTGTTACTGATCCGGCTCGTGAGCTGCGGCCCGGCTACTGTTCGATTCCGGAACCCGATCCGGGCATGGTTCCGGCGCTTGATCCCCGGGAGATCGATCTGGTCCTGGTGCCGGGGAGTGTTTTCGATCGCTACGGCGGCCGGCTCGGGTATGGTGGCGGTTTTTATGACCGTTTTCTGGTCGGGCCGGCGGTAAAGGCTTTCCGGGTGGGGCTGGCCTTCGAATTACAGGTGGTGCCCGGCCCTTTGGTTCTGGCTCCCCATGATCAGCCCCTTGATTGCCTGGTAACGGAGAAGACGGTCTACAGGTTTGCCCGGTCCTGAAGGTGGGTTACAGCTTTTTTTCCAGATGCTGGACCTGGTTGCGCCCCTCTTCCTTGGCGATATAGAGGGCGTTATCCGCCCTGTAGAGCAGGCTGTCCAGGGTGTCGTCCTCCCGCAGGGACGCAACCCCGGCACTGATGGTCAGCCCGATCTTCTGGTGGTTACGGGTCCGGATAACCACCGCCTCGATGACCCGGCGAAGGCGCTCCGCGGTTTCCAGGGCTTTTGCCAGCTCGGTGGTCGGCAGGACGACCAGAAACTCTTCCCCGCCATATCTGCATAGGACATCGTAATCGCGGAGAGCGGCTTGCATGGTTTCGGCGACTTTTTTGATCGCCTCATCGCCGCTTTGGTGTCCGAAGTTGTCGTTTATCTGCTTGAAGAGGTCGATATCGATAATGATTATCGACAGGGGCAGCTTCTCCCTGGCGCTGTGCGAAATTTCCTCCTTGAACCGTCGGTTTCCCTCCCTTCGGTTGAAGAGTCCGGTCAGGGGGTCGGAGGTGGCCAGTTTGACCAGCTTTCGCTCATCTTCATCAAGGACATTGACCAGACGCCGGGCCAGATAAATTATGACTGACAAGAGCAGCCCCAACAAGAAGAGAGCCGAGGCCAGCAGGAAGATTCTGGTCTTGTTCACCTCATCGGCGACCTGATCGGCCGGGATCGAGATCGTGATTCCTCCCCGGATGTCGCCCAGCTCATAACCTTGCACGCCATGGCATTTCAAGCACTCTTTCTTTGCCAGTAGGGGGGCCATGTAGCGGAAGAGGAGACCGCTCGGGGTTTCCACAAAACGGTGGACTTCTTTTTCGCCTTTTTCGAAACTGATCAGGGCGGCGTGCTCGAAGGCATCCGGTTCGTTTAAGGGGTTCAGGGGTTCGAGGCTGGTGATGTTAATTCCGAACAAACGTTCCTCTGTGGCCATTGCCGAGATCATTTTGGTGATGGCCGCGTGGTTGCGGAGGAGATAGGTTTCTCCCTCTTCGTCGGTGATCGAGGTTTTCAGGCCGGGAATCCGGGTCAGATAGGGGTCGATCCGCATCCCCGGTTTTTTCTTAACATAAACGCCGTCCTGCCTGATAATCCATTGGCGGGTCTGGACGATTTCATTGAAAAAAGCCCGTGCTTGGTGGGCCAGATGCTCTCTGACCATGGTGGAATTCCTGTGGCTGAAGCCCCAGAAAATAATGGTGATCAGGAGTGTTACAATCAAAGAGATGGTCGCCACATATCTTTTGACAAACCGTGAATTTGATTTGATCAAAGGGGTCGATGGCGCACCATGGCTATCAGGTTTTTGGTTTTTCATTATCTCCGGGGGGACCAAATCTGTTCAATGGTTAAGGGTGCTATTATATCACAAAAAACAGGCAAATAGAATGGGTTTATATAAAAGCCGGCTGGTGGCTATCCCAATTTGCCGGGGGCGGCGGGACAATTTGACGCCCCCATCGGACTCTGATAGAATTCGTTTTGACAAATCGTGACCGTTCAGCAGCACCACATCTTCGGGCGATCGGTCCGGCTTACGTACACAGGGTACGCGGTGCCGGTCCGCTTGCCCAAATCTGCGGCACTGCTGAAGGGTCACGGTCACGGCGGTTTTGGCACTTTGGCGGCCTGGTATTTCCCGATTTCGCGCCTGCCGAAAAGCATCATCTGCAACTGATCCATAGCGACCGCCATATCGGCCGGATTGCCGAAACCGCCGATCGCGGTTTCGTCAGTCTCGACCCCGATACCGGCGCCTCGTCCCGCTCCTACGATGCGGCCCGGCTGGCGGTCGGGGCTGTAATTGCCGGGACCGATCTGATCATGGCGGGCGAGGTTGATAACGTTTTCGCCCTGGTGCGCCCGCCCGGCCACCACGCCGAACCGGATCGACCCATGGGCTTCTGTTTGTTCAACAATATCGCCATTGCCGCCGCTTACGCGACCAGGGGCCTGGGATTGAAACGGGTGATGATCGTCGATTGGGACCTCCACCACGGCAACGGCACCCAGCATGCCTTTTATGAAAGTGAAGAGGTTCTCTATTTTTCAAGCCACCTCTATCCTTATTTTCCGGGCAGCGGCGCCCTCCAGGAAACCGGCAGCGGCGGCGGCGAGGGCTACACGGTTAACATCCCCCTGTCCGGCGGCCAGAATGACATGTCCTATGCCGCCATCTTCAACGATATAGTGACGCCGCTGGCCCGGCAGTACAAACCCGAAATGATCATGGTCTCGGCCGGCTACGACATCTGTGTCGGCGACCCCCTGGGGGCGATGGCGGTTACCCCGGCCGGTTTCGCTTATCTGACCGAACTCTTGAAGGATCTGGCCGCCGAGCTTTGCAGTGGCCGGCTGCTCTTGACCCTGGAGGGGGGCTATAATCTGACCGGGCTGCGCGACGGTGTCCTGGCCACCATCGGCGCCCTGGCCGATAATTCGTTGTTGCCCGACCAGGCCGTTGAGACAGGACCATTGCGGAAGGCCGCCTTCGGCCGGCCGGGTTGTCTGTCCGGAGACGCTTTCGATGTGATCAGAAAGGGCCATGGCAAGCATTGGCAATTCTGAGCAATTATAGCCGGGATAGGCTCTCGGCGAGAGGGCTCTATAGGTTTTGGCTTACCGCCGGCGAGGGAAAGATTGTTTGACTTGATGGGGGTTTTACGTTAATTGTTCAGGCCATGAAGATAAGCATCGATGAGGTAAAATATGTCGCCGGCCTGGCCCGGCTGGAGCTTTCGAGTCAAGAGGCGGAGGAGATGGCCGCCGAGCTCGATCAGATCCTTTCTTACGTCGATAAGCTGAACGAACTCGATACCAGTGCGGTCGAGCCGACCACCCATGCCATTTCCATCACCAATGCCTTCCGGGAAGACCAACTCCGGGAATCGCTGGCCAGGGAGAAGGCTTTGGCGAACAGCCCCCGCCAGAACGGCGAAGCCTTTGTCGTGCCCAAGATTATTTGAGCGCAACCGGCCAGGAGCATTGCCTCGGAGTCGGCCTCGGCCTGCTTGTTCCGCAACAGCAGATCGAAGCGTACCTCTCCAGCAGCAATGGCGCGACAACCAGCCGCAACCCGGAAACAGTCTTTTGTCCGGCCGGCCCGAAACGCAAAGCGGATCTTATCTTTAAACGGTAGATTCGCTTTTTTTGTCGGTAAGCCGAGGCCATGGCGGCCCATGGGGGCGGCTGCCTCTGTGTCTGTCCGGAATCGCGGTGGAGGAATTTAAGCCGTCGCCTTTCAGGGTCTTTGCGTACGGGGCCAGCTGCTATGGCGGCAACCTCTCGGTTTAGCAGGAGTACGATCATTATCGCTACCTCCTTGCACCTGACCTGTTCTCAAACTCTCACGGATTCAGGTGTAAGATCAGGCCATATATCTAAAAAGAACAGGGTAAGAAAATGGAGCTATATTCCCTAACCATTCACCAGTTGCGGGAGATGCTGAGCAAAGGCGAGGTATCCGCCGTTGAAATCACCGAATCGGTTCTCGGTCGTATAGATCGGCTCGATGATCGGATCGGGGCTTTTATCACCCTGGATCTGGACGGCGCTCTCGCCCAGGCCGCCGGAGCCGACCGGGAGATTGCCCGGTCCACAGCGGGCTCCCTGGCCGGAATTCCCTTCGCCTTGAAGGATGTGGTCTGCACGGATGGTTTGCGGACCACCGCCGGATCGAAGATCCTGGAGTCTTTCATCCCGCCCTATGACGCCACCATGGTTGCGAAACTCAAGTAAGCCGGGGCGGTGATTCTCGGCAAGGCCAGCATGGATGAATTCGCCATGGGCTCCGCCAGTGAAAACTGCGCCTTTGGAATCCCCCATAACCCCTGGGCTCTTGATTATGTCTGTGGCGGCTCCAGCGGCGGTTCGGCAGCAGCGGTGGCGGCCGATGAGTGTATCGCCTCAATCGGTTCCGATACCGGCGGTTCGATCCGCCAGCCCGCCTCCCATTGCGGGGTGGTAGGTTTGAAGCCCACCTACGGCAGGGTCTCGCGCTACGGCCTGATCGCCTATGCCTCTTCCCTTGATCAATTCGGACCATTAACCAAGGATGTTCGTGACTGCGCGGCGGTTCTCCAGGAGATCAGCGGTTATGACCAGCTTGATTCCACCTCCGTAAATATCGGGGTGCCCGATTACCAGGCCGCTCTGGAGAGAGGGGTTAAGGGTCTGAAGGTCGGCATTCCCAAGGAATATTTCGAGGAGGGAATTGACCCCGAAGTGGCGGCGGCGGTGCGTAACGGCATCGATTTACTTAAGGAAGCCGGGGCCGAGCTCGTTGATATCTCCCTGCCCCATACCGATTATGGAGTGGCGGCCTACTACATCATCGCCCCGGCCGAGGCCAGCTCGAACCTTGCCCGGTATGACGGGGTGCGCTACGGCCAGCGTAGCGCCGAAGCCGAATCTCTTCTGGAGATGTACCGGAAATCGAGATCGGAGGGGTTCGGCA
>JBHEOZ010000249.1:0-2980 GCA_046260555.1 Desulfurivibrionaceae bacterium | reverse complement strand
ACCCCACCCTGCCGACCCCCTTGCGGCCCGCCCTGCCCTCTCTCCGCTTCGCGGTGGATGCCAATGTCGGCAAGCTGGCCGGACTGCTGCGGATGACCGGCTTCGACACCTTTTTCGAGCCAACTATGAACGACGAGGCCCTGGCGAAAATCTCCCGGCGTGAACAGAGAATTCTTCTGACCCGCGACCACGCCCTCTTGAAAAGGAAAAAGGTGGTCCACGGCCGCCTGGTCCGTCATCACAAACCAATCGAGCAGCTCCGGGAAGTCATCGCCCTCTATGGCCTCCGGGACCGGATTGAATCGTTCAGCCGCTGCCTCCGCTGCAATGATCGGCTGCGAAAGGTTGCCAAGGAAGAGATCGTCGACCGCCTCCTGCCGTTGACCAGAAAATATTACGATGATTTCAGGATCTGCCCCCGCTGCGCCCGCTTATACTGGCCCGGCTCCCACCGCGAAAGGATGCTGAAAATCATCGAGGAGCTCTGAATGATTGCGCAAATCGGTGTCGACATCGATCGGCAAAAATGCACCGGCTGCGGTCTCTGCGTCGAGGTCTGCCCCGACCGGACCATCAGCCTTGAGGATGACCGGGCCGCGGTAACCGGCGAGCGCTGCATGGAGTGCGGCCACTGCCTTGCCGTCTGCCCCGCCGAAGCCGTCGCGGCGCGGACCATCACCCTGGAGAGTCTTCGTTTCAATAGCTTTGAGGTCGAAAATCGCTGGCTTAAGTGGGGCGATGCCGATCCGGCGGAGCTGGTAAGACTGATGGCCTCCCGCCGCTCCTGCCGCAACTATCTGGACCGGCCGGTAAGCAGGGAGCTCCTGGAAGACCTGGTCAGGATCGGCACCACCGCCCCGTCGGGGACCAACAGCCAGAAATGGACCTTCACCATCCTTGAGCGCCGCGACCAGGTCGAAAAATTCGGCGACCGGGTCGGGCTCTTCTTTCGCAAGCTCAACAAAATGGCGGCCAACCCGCTCTACCGGCTGCTCTCGCGTTTAACCGGCAAGGGCGAGCTGGACAACTATTATCGCCGCTATTACGATTCGGTCCGGAAAGCCCTCGATTTACGGGATAAGGAAGGGCGCGATCTCCTCTTTCACGGAGCGCCGGCGCTAATCGTTATCGGCAGCGCCGAGGGGGCCAGCTGCGGGATCGAGGACGCGCTTCTGGCCAGCCAGAACATCCTGCTCGGCGCCCACGCCATGGGTTTCGGCACCTGCCTGATCGGTTTCGCGGTCTCCGCCATCAAGCACGATCCGGCCATCAAGGAGATCCTCGCCATTTCCCGCCGGGAAGAGGTCCATGCCGTTATCGCCCTGGGTTATCCGGCTGAACACTATCAGCGCCTGACCGGCCGCCGCCCCCCGCGACCCCGTTTTCCTGAGCCCGGCGAATAAGGCCGGGGGCGAACCCGCTCTGATTCAGGAAGGATTTAAAGGCGGAGGCGAACCAGCTCTGATTCAGTAAGGATTTAAAGGCGGAAGCGAGGCAACGGGGAAACGGGATTCTGGGTTATTCATGTACCGGCCCCAGGCTGATATCCCCGGACAAAACCTCATGGATCTTCCCGTCGGCGTCCTTGATCAGCAACTGGCCGCTGTCGTCCGGGCCCAGCGACACCCCCCTTACGACCCCACCGTTCCGGATCAGCCAGGTCAGCTCCCGGCCCAGGGTGAGATCCCGCTTGCGCCAATCATCGAGAATGCCCTTGAAGCCGGAGCGCTCGAATCGGCGGACCTGCCTTTGCAGCTCGGCAACGATAGCCGCCAACATCTCACTGCGGCAATATTCGCGGCCGGTTTCGATTAACAGGGAAGTGGCCCGATCCTGCAAATCGGCGGGAAAGGCGGCCGCGGCCGCGTTGACATTCAGGCCGATGCCCAGGACCACCGCGGTCGGCCCGCCCTCGATATTTACGGTCTCGGCCAGAATTCCGCCCAGCTTCCGGCCCTCCAGGAACAGATCGTTGGGCCATTTGAGCAATAAGGCCGCCAGGCAGAGCGCCAATCCGGCCGCCAGGGTGATTTTCGACAAATCCTCGGGCGGCAGGGCGGGCCGCATGATCATCGAAAAATAAAGGCCGCTGCCGGCCGGGGAGTGCCAGCTTCTGCCGAGCCGGCCGCGGCCCCCCGTCTGACTTTCGGCCGCCACCACCGTATCGGTCGGCGCGCCGTTTTTCGCCATGTCGATGGCTACCTGATTGGTCGAGCCGGTCCTCTCCAGAAAGCGCACCGGAAAACCGGCCAAAGCGCCCTGCTCGATCATCTTCCGCCAGCCTTCATCAATGATCACGGCTGATCCTCATTTGTCCTGAAGGGGTCGGCCCATCCCTTGGAGAGGTAATCGAGGGCGCCGTAATTGGTCCGATCAAGATGGAGGGGGGTAATCGAGATATAACCGTCCTTGACCGCCTGGGCATCGGTATCCTCCCCCTTGTCCCAGACCGGTATGCCGCCGCCGATCCAGAAATGTTCCCGCCCCCAGGGATCAGGGGTCTCCATGATGGCGCCTTCATACTTGCGGCGCCCCTGCCTGGTAAATTTGATCCCGGCAATCTCGGCAATCGAGCCTTCCGGCACGTTGACATTCAGCAGGGTATCCGGAGGCAGCCCCTGGCCGAGAATCATCCCGGCCAGGCGGCCGGCAAAGCGGGCGGCCGATCCGTAATCACAGGGCTCCTCGCAGGCCAGGGAAACGGCAAAAGAGGGGATGCCCAGCATGGTTCCCTCGATGGCGGCGGAAACCGTCCCGGAGTAACTGACATCATCGCAGAGGTTGGGGCCGGGATTAATCCCGGAAACCACCAGTTTCGGGGTTTCGCCGAGGATCTTGCCCACCGCCAGGATCACGCAGTCGGTCGGGGTGCCGTCCGTCGAATAGCGGCCGGCGCTCAGCTTTTTGACCCGCAGGGGCCGCTGCATGGTCAGGGAATGGCTGGCCGCGCTCTTGTCCCGGTCCGGAGCGACCACCACCA
>JBHEOZ010000248.1:0-3006 GCA_046260555.1 Desulfurivibrionaceae bacterium | reverse complement strand
GGGCAGGGTGCTCGGTTTTATGCTGGACGGCGTCGCGATCGGCGAGCCCCGGGACGACGATTTCTTCGTCATTTTAAACGGTGATTCGGCCAAGGCCCGAATTGCGATTCCAACCCTTCCCCCCGGCCGCCGCTGGCACCTGCTCCTGGACAGCGGCGCCGAGCCGCCCGGCGATATCTACGCGGAAGAGAAGGCGCCGCTGTTTACGGGCAACGAATTCGAATTGGCGGCGATGGCGACATTGGTGCTGATCTCCAGGCCCGATGCCGGGGTAAATAATTGACAGGAGGAGCAGCCATGGCGGATAAATTCAACAAACTGATGCTGGTCGGCGATTCAATGATCGAGTTCTTCGACTGGCAGGCCCGTTTTTCCGGCCGGGAGGTCATGAATCTGGGCCGGTCCGGTGAGTCGGTCGAAGAGTTGAGGGTCCGGGCCGCTTCCATTGTCGAAGACGATAAAGCGCCTGATCTGGTTCTGATAATGATCGGCACCAACAATGTCGCCATGGAGAATTTCAATTTTCAGGGGGCCTACGCCGATATTCTGGCCACTTTCAAAAATGCCTATCCCGAGGCGGTTCTGACGGTCAACAGCCTGCTGCCCATGAAGCTGAATTACCTGGCTCCCGATACCGTGGCCAGGGTGAACTCCTCCCTGCAAAGCCTGGCCGCCGCCGCCGGCGCCCGATACCTCGACGTCTGGGCGGCGATGGTCGACAGCGACGGCGCACCCCTGGCAAATATCCTGGAGGATGAGGTCCATCTCACTTCCCGGGGCTATGAGGTATGGAGCGACCGGCTGGAACGGTTTCTGGAAAGTTAAGCGAAAAGTCGGCGGGCTTTTAAAGCTCTTTCGGTACAAAATTTAAAGTTCACGGGGACCATAATCTAAATATTTGTACCGGGCGCTCCGACTCAACGGTTTTTGTCATAACCTGATAACTTGCTGAATTACTGCATTTTTATTTAGTTCTCAGGTTTTTTGTTTTTATTGGCACAGCCATTGCAACAATAAGCTAGCAGAAAAAGAATCATCATTCTTTTTTCTCCTTTTAGTGAGGCCGGTTCTTTCCCCGAAGAGCCGGCCTTTTTTATATCCTGATTTGTTGCCCATCCTTTGCTCCTGCCCCGATGCCCCTGCCCGATTTCGATTGAGGCGATTTCTTTTTCCGATTGACAAGAAAACTCCATTTAGCCGATCCTGTGGTATAGCCATGGCGTCCTGCCGTGGCATAACCGGATGGAGAATTTCATTATGAAGAAGCTTCCGAGTAAAGAGGCCTTGGCCAAGGAAGCCGCTTTCTGGACCAGGATGAGCCAGGCGGCTAAAGATTACCCCGGCGGCATCTGCCACAAATGAAAGGGATGAAAATCCGATTAAGTTGCCGGTCGGCAACGACGCCTTAAAAGACGGATGCACCAGGCCCTTTCAGGATCTTTGCATCCGTCTTTGCTTATTATCTGAAAAGTCCGAATAAATAAAATTTGCCTGCCGATCTCTGTCCTCAAAAGGACGGACCCCTGGCAAAATTATCCCGAAACACAGGACAACTTATGATCAGCCCCCAGCAGGAATTCTTCGTTCAATGGCATCTGACGGAAAGGTGTAACCTTAGTTGCAGCCACTGTTACCAGAACGGTGCGACAATGGATGAGCTCTCCCGGAGCGAGGTCGGCGAGGTGCTCGGCGAGATCGATGAAATGCTCCAGGCCTGGCAAAAAACCTATGCCCTGGAGTTCTCACCGAGTTTAAATGTAACCGGCGGCGAACCATTTCTGCGCCGGGACCTTTTCGAGATCCTCGCTGAGATGCGCGACCGGGGTTTTGCGACCTATCTGCTGACCAACGGCACCCTGGTAGATCAAAAGAAAGCGGCGGCCCTGGTAGATCTCGGGGTAAAAGGGGTCCAGGTGAGTCTCGAAGGCCCGCAGGGGATCCATGATTCGATCAGGGGCAAGGGGAGTTTCGAGGCTGCCCGTCGAGGGGTTCGCCATCTGCTGGCCGCCGGCCTGCGAGTCACCCTGAACGCCACCCTCTCAAAGATCAACGCCGAGAAGTTTGACGAGATGATCGATATCGCCGGCGCCTGGAAGGTCCAACGTCTCGGCTTTTCCCGCCTGGTCCCGTCCGGCCGCGGCCTGGGGATGGTCGATCAGATGATCGAACCTGCTCGGCTTAAAGAAATTTATCAGGCAATTTTTGCCCTTCCCGTTGAGGGCCTGGAGATCGTTACCGGTGACCCGGTTGCCTCCCAGCTCCGCGATAACATGGAATGGAACGATTGCGGGATGATTGCGACCGGCGGTTGCGCGGCCGGGGTTTCCGGGCTGACCATTCTGCCCGACGGGGACGTCACCCCTTGCCGGCGGCTGCCGGTGGTGATCGGTAATCTCAGGCATGATTCCCTTCGGGAAATCTGGGCCGGCTCGCCGGTTCTGGAGCAGTTGCGGGCGCGGCCGGCCTACCAAAACAAATGCGGCGCTTGCCCCCGCTGGGCCGTCTGCCGGGGCTGCCGGGCGATTGCTTATGCCGGGTCGCTGTCCCGGGGCGGCGAGGATCTTCTGGCCGAAGATCCCCAGTGTTTTTTTTGCTGATGGGATTATTTTATATCTTCCTTGATCTTCTCAAACTCTTCCAGACTGATTTCGCCTCTGGCGTAACGTTTCTTGAGGATCTCCTCGGCGGATTCCGGCGGAGTGCTTTTGCCCCCGCTTTTTTCCGTCAATGTTTTGAGGATGTAATATATAGCGATAATAGTCAATACCCAGAACAGTATCATCATGATCATCATGCCGCCGCCTCCCATTCCGTATCCATCGAACCCGAACATATGCATGGAGCGGTCCTCCTTTTTCGCGTGATTTTAAAGCTGAGTTGAGCAGCTTGTCTGCTCGTACGAAACTTATGCCCTTGCGGTATAAGTAATGATTTGGCATCAGGCAATAACACCAAACAGAGACGTTGAACTTTCGGCACCACTCGGCCATCAGGGCCAAGTATACC
>JBHEOZ010000247.1:0-3008 GCA_046260555.1 Desulfurivibrionaceae bacterium | reverse complement strand
CGTTCCAAAAGGTCTTTTTTCAAATAGGCGCCTTCGGTCCGCCGCATCTTCAGGCACTCGTCGAGAGCGGCGGCCAGGGCCGGCTGGATTCCTTCCGACCAGGTCTGGTCAAGGTTTTCTTCACGATCCTCCGAGGAAATCACCTCTTTGTAGTCGGCGATCATGGCCAGATCCGGAGAAGATTTCAGGCCAAGTTCGTCGTTGAGTTCGATCAGGCAGTTGTGATACTGCCTGGCCAAAGCGAGATCGGTCTTGAGTAATACGGCGCCTTCCTCCTCGCCGCTGTAGCCGATATTCACTTCGACATGACCCCTGCCGTAAGAGGCGGTAATCTCTTTTTTGATCCGCTCTTCCAGGGCGCCGTACTTGCGCGGCAACCTGATCTTTATATCACAGAAGCGATGGTTGACCGACCTGATTTCAACGGTCCAGGCTCTGGAGTTGGCGGTATGCTGCCCCCTTCCGAAGGAGGTCATGCTCAGTGGTCTGCTCATTTCAGGGTCCCCAGTATTTCTTCCCGGGAAGCGGTGGCGGTTCCCAGTTTTCCTACGACAATCCCGGCGGCCTGATTGGCGACGATGGCTGCTTCTTCAAGGGATAGACCGGCGGCCCGGGCCAGGGCCAGGGAGGCGATCACCGTGTCACCGGCGCCGGTGACGTCGAAAACCTCCCTGGCCACGGTCGGGATTAGAAACGGCTCCTTGCCTTTCTCGAAAAGGGCCATGCCCGCCTCGCCCCTGGTTATCAGGAGGGCGTCAACCTTGAGTTTGTCCTGGATGAAAGCGGCGGCTCTGGAAAGGCTCAGGTCATCGCGGATTTCGAGGTCGGCCATCAACTCGGCCTCGTGGCTGTTGGGGGTGAGCATCGTTGTTCCCGAAAATCTTTCGATGTCTTTGGGTTTCGGGTCGACAATGATCGGGATCTCCGGGTGGTTTTTGATTATTTTTTTCAGGGCGGCCATTAACTCGCTGCTGATGATGCCCTTGTTGTAATCGGAAACGATTACGGCCTGAAAGGATGAGATATTTTCTTCCAGAAAGGTCAGCATGGTCTCAAGATTTTCTTTTTGCGGGGCCCCGGTTTTTTCGCGGTCGAATCTTACCACCTGCTGGTGCTGCGCGATTATCCGGGTTTTCTTGGTGGTCGGCCGATTAGCGCTTCTGATAATACCGGCGGTGGAGGAGCCGAGCTTTTCGATCAAATCAAGGAGATGATCGCCCATGATATCCCGGCCGATCAAGCCGCAGAGGGTGGCTTTGCCGCCCAGTGCATAGATATTGTTCAGGACGTTTGCCGCCCCCCCCAAAAGGAGATTCTCCCCGGTCACGTTAACCACCGGCACGGGCGCCTCCGGCGATATCCGGCTTACCGACCCCCAGATAAAGTGATCGATGATTATATCGCCGATCACGAGGATCCCGGTGGCGGGGAATTTCGTGAAGGCCGCTTTGATTTTTTTGGTTCTGTCGCTGTCCAATGTCTTTCCTTAGGGGGGCTGTTAGAGGTGGTTCCCGGCCTGAATTTATTCAGCCCTGACTTTTCCCCTGAACGGCAAATCATGTCAAGCATTTAATCGCTTGAAATTTCAAAACCGGTGGCCTCATTGACGGTTGCGACGGATTTCTTAAAAGGTGAGGCGAATGGGGGAATGGCGCTGAGGGTTTGATTCTTTTTTCGACCCCATGGCGAAAATCTGGGTCTCGGGTTGGCAAGATCCCTGCCGGTTGGGTGATATTGTAAAGGTCAGCCTGAACCGGCCTGAACCGGCCCAGGCTGACTGGACATACAATATGGGCATATTTACCGGTTTACCCTTCTATTTCACACTTGCCGTCATCACATTCGATATTGGCAACCAGACACCTGGCCTTCATGCCCGCTTTATTAAGGGCTTTGACCGCCATATCCGCCCTGGCCCCGGTTGAGCAGTGAATCAGAAACTCTTTATCCCGGGGAAGCTCGGCGATCCTGTTTTCAATCTCGTCAAGGGGGATATTGATCGCTCCGGCAAACATTCCCGCTGATGTTTCCTTCGGGCCCCGTACGTCAAGAATAACCTTGTCGGCCTCTTTGCCGGCCAGCACCTTCTTGAATTCCTCGATGCCGACCTCGCCTTTGCCGGGCTTATATTTCCAGGTGATTTCGGAGCCGAGGGGGCCTTGGGCGATCTGGTTGCCCGCCGCCTGCCATCCCTCGAAACCGCCGTTGACGGCAACCACGGTCTTGTATCCCCAATCCTTAACGATTTCGACGCCCTCCCGGACCTCGACTTCGCTACCGTAGAGCACGACCGGGGCCTGGGCTCTCATGGCCGGGAAATCGTATTCCGCGTCTTCAAGCTCGGCCAGGGGGATGTTGACCGCCCGGGGAATATAGCCCTTGGCGGCTTCTTTTTTAGAGCGGAGATCGACCAGGACTATATTGTCGTTTTGGACAAAGTCGGTGCTTGCGAAAAGGAGCCGCCCGGATTTCTCCCAGCCGGGAGTACCCTGGAGCATTACCTTGATATTGCTGTAACCCATTTTTGCCGCCAGACCGGCGGAACTGGAACTCATGCCTCAGGTGGGACCCCCGCAGTAAAAAATCAGAAGTTTGTCCTTGTTGTCCTGGGCCAGCAGGGTGGCGCCTTCCTTCTTGAATTTTTCCACCGGCATGGAGATCGCGTTGGCAATGTGGCCGGCATTGTAGGGTTTGCCCGGCCGGGAGTCGATCAGGAGATAGTCCTTGCCGCCGACGATTATCCCGGCAAGATCATCCGGGGTGATCTCGGTTGCGCCCGGGGGCAGTTTGGCCAGTTTGGGCTTGATCACCGTGGCGATTTTATCCTTGCCGGCGACCGTGAAATTGATAATTGCCGCCTCGCCTTCCTGGGCATATTCCAACCCCTGGGTTTCATCATTGAACTTGATCATCACCGTGCCGAGTTTCTTGTCCTCGATGGTAATGGTCCTGGCCTTGTTGGATTTGCCGAGAATTTTACCCTTGGCCACGGCACCTTCCGCCTGGGC
>JBHEOZ010000246.1:0-3129 GCA_046260555.1 Desulfurivibrionaceae bacterium | reverse complement strand
CGCCCCTGCAAACCGCTCAATACCGAAAAGGACACCATTAATGACCGTCAACTCCGAAAACCGCTTGCAGCAGGGGTTTGTCCTCGTGTTGCTGGCCATTGTCATCACCGTTTTTCTGTGGATGATCCGCAATTTCCTGACCCCCCTGGTCCTCGCGGCCATCTTTGCCGGTCTGCTCTATCCATTCTACTGCCGGCTGCGAACCTGGCTGGGCGGTCGGCGGGTTCCCGCCTCCGTACTCACCCTGATCATCGCCGTGCTCGCTATAGGCCTGCCCGTGGTCGGGATCATTGGCATGGTGGTAAACGAAGCCCTCAATATCGGCCAACAGTTGGAGCCCGTGGTTAAGGATGTGCTCAGCCGGGATACCCCTTTCACCAAACAACTGACGGACTGGCTGCCTTTTACCGAAAAACTGGCACCCTATCGCGAAACCCTGCTCGACAAGTTTGCCGCGGCAGGAAACTACCTGGGCAGCTGGCTTCTTTCCAGCATTACCAACGTAACTCAGGACACCTTCGGATTTCTCCTGGGTCTGTTTGTTTTGCTTTATGCGATGTTTTTCTTTTTCATCTACGGGGCGGAGATGCTCCATTCACTCAAGACCATGCTGCCGCTCTCGGCCAAGGATCGGGATCTGGTGCTGGATCGCGGCCTGACGGTCACATTGGCCTCCCTGAAAGGGATTCTCCTGGTGGGCGCACTGCAGGGGACCCTGGTGGGTCTGGCCTTCTGGGTATCCGACATCCATGGTCCGGTGTTCTGGGGAGCCATGGTTTTTCTACTCTCCGCGATCCCGGGCCTGGGAGCGCCCCTGATCTGGGTTCCGGCCGTGGTTTACCTCATCGCCACCGGCCATATCGGCGGGGCGATCGGTCTCACCCTCTGGGGCGTGATTGTCGTCGGTCTGGTCGATAATATCGTGCGGCCGATGGTAGTCGGCCAGGGCGCGAAATTGCCCGATATTGTTATCCTGGTTTCCATTCTTGGCGGCATCGCGACTTTCGGGCCCGTGGGAATCATCATCGGGCCGATAATCGCCGGCGTTCTGGATACGGTTCTGAATATTTACAAACGGACCTTTGCCGATAAATTACCGGCATGACCCATACCCGACTATTTACTGGCCAGGAAATGCCGAGCATACCGATCATTACCCTGATAATCCTGGCCGGCTTGGCCTCTACCGTCCCCCCGCCGGCCCGGGCTGCGGACCGGCTGGCGGAGACCGCGGCCGAAACGACGGAGTCGGACGGCGGCGGCCCCGTCCACATGCTGACCGGCAACGAGCCCTCCTACTTCGCCCTGGCCCATGACGAGAACGACCCCGAGAACCACGGCGAATTCTATCTGTCCATCAAGTACCCCCTCCTTACCGGCCCGATCAAATCCTGGCTGGGCGAACGCTCCCGGCTCTACTTCAACTACAACGGCAAATACGACTATTACGTGTTCTCCCGGGACTCCTCGCCGATCATCTCCCGCCGCCAAAACCCCGGGCTGATGTACGAATACCAGCGGCCGCCGGTCTCCCATATCCATTTGCAGTCGATCAAAACCGGCTATTTCCATGAATCGAACGGCCAGACGGTCGACACCATCGAGGAGTACCGGACCATCGACAACCCGGCCGACTACGTAAGCCGGGGCTGGGACTACATCCCCCTGGCCCTGAAGTTCGCCGTCTCCCAAAACCGGCACGGCTTCTTCGGCAATTTCTATGCCGCCGTGGAGGGCCGCTATTTCCTGGACAAGCAGCTCTTCCGTCATGACCGCGAGGACGAAATTTTCTGGAAACCGGTCGCCGGGCAGCCGCGGATCGAGGACTACGACGGGATCCGGACCAAACTCTCCACCGTCCTCATCCTGCCCTACATCGAGGCCCGGGAGATCAAGTTCAGCGCCACCTTGCGCAGCGGCTCCCGCGAATTCAACCTCTCCCAACGCTACGAAGCAACCTTCCGGCTCTTTGACCTGCCCCTCTACGTCTATTACTTCCGGGGCTACGGGATCGACGAACTCGCCACCTACCATGAAAAAGGCACTACCTATGGGATCGGCGTCGAGTTCTGGTAGCGGGAGCCGGGTTTAAGCCGTTGCGAGCCGGGGCGGCGGAGATATCAGGATATCTTAAACTTTCCTGGTTGTGATATCAGCATGAAATGGCGATATATTTTTTATGCCGCACGATGTGATTGCCCTGTCGGGTAAGGAGTGAGGAGTTAGGGGTGAGGAGTGGTGACCGAGGCTAAAGATACATGGCTCAGGCATCGATAGACAACGCTAAATCATGCGATTAATCGAGCCGGAAAGTTGAGAAGAGATCCGCGGATTGGCCAAAGTATGAAAATTTTCAAGAGTGCCTGATTATGAACACCAAGAGCAAAACGAAGAAAATCGCTAAGGTCCTGGCCATCCTGGCCCTGCTGTTGGCCGGTTCCGCCGAGGCCCACACCCTGCGCCTTGCCGACGGTGAAAACGTCAGCCTGGCCGCCCTGGTCAAGGATCTCCGCCAGGCCAGGGTGGTCTTTATCGGCGAAAGTCATGACAGCCTGGCTCATCACCGGACCCAGCTGGAAATTATCCGGGCCCTGCGGGAGGCGGGCGAGGATCTTGCCATCGGCCTTGAAATGTTCAGGAGCGACAGTCAGGAGGCCCTGGACCGGTGGGTGGCGGGGGAGATCGGCTTCGTAAAGTTCATGGCGGTCTACCACGACAACTGGCAATGGTGGGACAAGTACAGCCTTATCTTCAACTACGCCCGGGAAAACCGGGTGGAGATGATCGGCCTGAATCTCTCCCGGCAGATTGTCGCCAAAGTGGCCCGAAACGGTTTCGACTCCCTTTCCCAGGTGGAAAAAGAGGAGCTGCCGGTGGTACGCTGCGTCGTCGACGATGCCTACCGGGCCTATATCAGAAGGGCTCTCGGCAAGCACGACCTGCAGGGAACCGCCTTCGACAACTTCTGCGAGGCCCAGCTCCTCTGGGACAAGATGATGGCCCGGAACCTCCTCGACTACCTGGCCGATCACCCCGATAAAAAGGTGGTGGTCCTGGCCGGCAGCGGCCATGCCTGGAAATACGGAATCCCGGCCCAGCTCAAGGCCGGGGGCGAAAAGAACTGGCGGG
>JBHEOZ010000245.1:0-3133 GCA_046260555.1 Desulfurivibrionaceae bacterium | reverse complement strand
GCCGCTCATCCGCTTCGACCCGCGGCTGGCAGAAACGGGCGGCAACCCCTTCAAGCTCGATTCTGCTGCGCCCAGCCAGCCGATCAAGGCCCTCATGGAATCCGAAACCCGCTTCGCCATGTTGCAGCGCAGCCACCCCGAGGCTACCGGCGACCTGTCCGGGCTGTTAAGCGAACTTATCGTCGCCGCCAAAACTATCTCGGCCGAGGTCAATATGGCCGGGCTCGGCGATTTTCTGGGCACGGTCGGCACCACCAATATCCAGGGCGAGAAGGTCCAGAAGCTCGATGATTTCGCCAATTCGGCGATCAAGCGGCGCATGGCCCGGTGCGGCTTTGTATCGGTGATGGCTTCCGAGGAGGAGGCCGACGCCATTCCGGTGGCGGAAGGGTACGAGGGCAAGTACACCCTGGCCTTCGACCCGATGGACGGTTCGTCGAATATCGACGTCAACGTCAGCGTCGGCACGATTTTTTCCATCCACCGGGCCATAAACGGCGCTTCCCGCGACGCGGAAACCGATCTTCTCCAGGCCGGCCGGAAACAGGTGGCGGCCGGTTATATCATCTACGGTTCCAGCACCATGCTGGTCTATACGACCGGTGAAGGGGTGCATGGCTTCACCCTCGATCCGACCGTCGGCGAATTCTACCTCTCCCACCCCGATATCATGATGCCGGCCCGCAGCAAATATTTCAGCGTCAACGAGGGCAACACTATTTACTGGAAAGATGAGATGAGCCGCTATATTGAGTTTATCAAGCAAGCTGACAAGGGGGCCGGCCGGCCTTACAGCGCCAGGTATATCGGTTCGCTGGTCGCCGATTTCCACCGCAACCTGATTACCGGCGGCATATTCCTCTACCCCAGCGATACCAAGAGCCAGTCCAAGGCGGCCGGCAAACTGCGCCTCCTCTACGAGGCGGCCCCCCTGGCCTTTATCGCCGAACAGGCCGGTGGGCGGGCGATTACCGACGACGGCCGGGAGATTATGGATATCGAGCCCGACTCCCTCCATCAGCGGGTGCCGCTGATTATCGGCAGCAAGGATGATGTGGATATCGCCGAGGAGTTTTTCGCCGGCAAGCGGTGATTCGCGAAAACAAAAGGGGCCGGGGAAAATCCCAGCCCCTTTCTTTCATTGGTTGCCGGAAAAGATCTCCAACCCTCTTTCAATTAGTCAAATGCAAGAATCGAACTTATTTGTTATCTGCCCGGGGGCATCGGCAGCCTTGTCATATAGATGCCGGCCCAGCCTGTTTCCTCGCTGCCCATGGCCGCATTAATGACAAGCCAGCGGCCGCGGAGGGAATCGCGCTCCAATCCGACAAAAGTGATAGCCAGGGGCTCGTTCGTTTCTGCATCCAGCGCTTGGGGGTCAAGAACTGTTCCCTCCATCCCGGTCTGAACCAGGTTTTCCATCTTGGGTTCCTGCTGTCCCAGTATCTCGGCCAGATAAATTCCGTCAACCGGGGAATCATAAAGGTGCGTGGCGGGATCAATCTCCCCGTGCCTGGCAAGGAAAGCGGCCCGGAAAGTAGCGCCGGTCCGCTGGGATACCGAGACAAAGGCGGAGGAGCGCCATCGCGGCGGTTCGCCGTCGCCCTCTTCTCCTGAACCGGGTGGCGCCCCGGAATAATTCCAGTAGACGAAGTCATCGAAATCGGTATCAAAACCTGCTTTTGTCACGAGCCACAGCCGGCCCCTTCCCGCAGTGTCATAGACAAAAATGCCCTGATTGACCGGAATTTCCTTCTCCTGATAACATGGTCCGGCACTGCCACAGATGCTGTTCACATCCCCTTGATCGGGTGCAAATTCTCCGGCATTGTTGCAGAAATCACGGCGGATCCGGTTGCCCTCCTCCGGGCAGTAGAGACGAATCGTTCTGGTTTCTTTTCCCCAAGCTCCCCAGAAAGCGACAAAGCGCCCGTCATATGAAAGACCCTCGCCAATGCGGGTGAAGGTCGCATCTCCTTGTCCGGGAACTTCCGTCTCCAGGCTGACCAGGGTGGTAAGCCGCTCCGGAGGCTGGCTCAGGCGGGATCGGTAAATACCGCCGCAGGTGGGGTGCTGCTCATTATCAAAACCTACAAAAACCATATGATCCAGTGCTGCGCTTGGCGGCGCTGTCGATCCGAATGTGGTGCCGGCCGGACATTCTCCCAGGTTCGGGATCATGGTATCCGAATTTGCCACCAGTTGGATTTCTCCATTGCCGCCGGCCTCCTCTCTTCTGACCTGACGATAGAAAACACCGGTTTTGCCGAGCCCTTCCTGCTGATCCCCTGGGCTGATCGCCACGTAATTACCCTTGAAGGCAATGATGCCGTCATCCGTTACAGATGGGGCGCCGGGGAAAACTTCGAAGCGGGTTCCCGGTGCTCCGGGGACCTCGAAGAAGAAGAATTCCTCAACATCCCCCAGTTTGGCTGCGCCGGTTGTCAGCGAGCCGCCGAAATCGGTATATATGCCGGTGGTTCCGGTCCGGGTCTGCTCGCTGTTCAGAATATATTCCCATAACGGCTGGTGATTCCCTCGGAAAACAATCTTGTCCGACCACATAGCAATGCGCGGGAATGAGGGTGTTTCATTAAATGTAGTACCCAGATTGTTGGGCCCCGGAACCGATGTTGTCCGGTCAATGATCCTGATGATCGGCCTCCAGTTTGTTTCCATATCAATGAAGTAAATGCCGTGGGTCGGACCTCCACCCTCCACATGGCCGCCGCCGCCCCGACTGCGCGCCCGCAGGACTACTTGGCCATAACCGTTAACTGCGGGTTGATTATAGCTGTTAAAAGTCCTCCCTTCCGCGCCGGGCATCGGATCACCATTGTTCACCACCGTTTCCCAGACTGCTGGTGATGCCGGGGAGGCAGCAAGGAGAATTTCAAAGGATGCAATGGCTGTGACCATGGCCGCGGCTGTGAGAGTACCTGACAATGTCTGCAGGTAATGTTTTTTCATGATTTTTCTCCGCTCACTGATATGATAAATGTATTTCTGCGGGTAGAAGAAAAGACCGGGAAAGATTGTTTCTTTCCCGGTCTTTCAGTTTCCCGGTTTATTCGGCTGACAACCAGGCATGAGTTGGTCCGAGGTTACAGGCGGGGGCCGCCGGGGCCGGAGC
>JBHEOZ010000244.1:0-3141 GCA_046260555.1 Desulfurivibrionaceae bacterium | reverse complement strand
ATAATCCTCCGCAAACACCCGGCCATCGGCATAAAAATCCTTATCGGCTTTGCCCGGTTCCAGACCGAAAATCTCCGGAAAACTTCAAATCAGTTAAACGCCTATACCCATCTGCTCGCCACGGTCTGCAAGCAGAAAGGCACGGTTTTGCCGGAGGATCTCGAGAAATTTCTGGTTAAGGACGGGGCGAAGCTGGTCAAGGCGACTCGTTCCATCAGCCCCCTGAGCAGTTCAAGTTCTTTCCTGCAAAAGATCAAAAAGATTCTGACGACGGAAATCATCTGAACAGAGGGCGGATGGCATTCCCCCTCAATACCGGTTGCCGTTCATGAATAAAGATGACCTGATTATCCTGCTGCTGGTTCTTGTCTTGCTGCTCGCCGCCATATTGACGATCATCCGGGGCGGTGAGCAGAGCAGGCATGGCTATGGGCAGCTGCCCGCTTCTTCCTCCGAAAGCCTTTTTGCCGAGCCTTCGATAGTGCCGGAAAGTTGACTCGAAGCGGCATAGGGTTTAGTCTTACAGACGCGGCGCAATCACCAAGGCCAATTATCATAATCCCGAATCCGTGAGCGGCCACAAGCAGTTGATCCGGTCCCGGGCGCTGAAGGGGGCGGGGCGGGCTTCTCCACCCTGATCGCGGGCAGATAAACAAGTGATTGCAGGTTGATCAGGTGGGGCGGCTCCATAGCGGCCCCGAATTCCGGATAATCATTTCGTGATACCGGCGCGGCCCCTATTGGACCGGTCGTTGGCCAAACCGGCCGACTCCGGCTTTTTCCGAATAAAATTCAAGGCGGAGCGATATTATGGGACTTATTTTTACCAGACGGCTCAGAATCTTTATGGTCGGGGTTTTGCTCGGCCTGCTGGCCGGTCTCTGGATCGGATATAACCTCGGTCAGGGGGAACCGCTTTTCAGCAATCCTTTTACCAGGAAAACCATTCAGGATAAGCTCAAAAAGAGCGGGGACCAGGCCATGGAGAAGAGCGGCAGGATCATCGAAGAAAGCGGCAGAGCCCTGCGCAATGCCGTTAACGGGGATGAGGGACAATAATGGCGCCTTATCCTCAAATAGATCCGGTAATCTTCAGCCTGGGTCCTTTGCAAGTCCGCTGGTACGGGCTTATGTATATCCTCGGCTTTGCGGCGGTATATCTGCTTGTGAGCCGGCAGATCAGGAAATACCGGCTTAAATTCCTCGGAGATCATTTCGAGGATCTTAATTTTGTGCTGATTATCGGCCTGATCCTGGGAGCCCGGCTTGGCTATGTAATCTTTTACAATACCGGCTACTACCTGGCGAATCCCGGCGAGATCCTGGCCATCTGGCAGGGGGGCATGTCCTTTCACGGGGCTCTTCTCGGTCTGGTGACGGCGGCCTGGCTCTTCTGCCGAAAGAAAGGGATCCCTTTTCTGAAAGCCGCCGACCTGTACGCCGTTACCGTCCCGATCGGGCTGGGACTCGGCAGGATCGGCAATTTCATTAACGGCGAACTGTACGGCCGGGTTTCCGAGGTCCCCTGGAGCATGATCTTTCCGGCCGGCGGCCCGGTGCCCCGTCATCCTTCCCAGCTCTACGAATTTTTGCTGGAGGGGGTGCTGCTCTTTATCATCCTCTGGTCGATGAAAAGCGTTCATTACCGCCGGGGCTGGCCGGCCGGCACCTTATTTGCCGCCTTTCTAATCGGTTATGGCCTGCTGCGCTCCTTCGCCGAACTGTTCCGGGAGCCGGATATCCAGCTCGGTTTCCTGATCGGGCCGTTGACCATGGGGCAGACCCTGAGCAGCCTGATGGTCCTGGCCGGGTTCGCCATTATCATCGTCAGCCGGCAGAAAAAATTGCTGGGCGAGGAAAGGGATCTGCCGACCGAATAATTAGCTGTCCGGTTTGCCAAGTCTCCGCGGAAATCATAAAATTACTGAAAGCTTCTTGTTTGCCAAACTCGCCAAAAGTCTCGAGATGGCTAAGCAAAAAGCCGAGCCACAAGCGAAATTGAAAAAGGAGTTATCCAAAATGTCGTCTTTAAAGGCCAAGCCGGGGTACAGGGAAAATGTAAAAGGCCCTGCCCCGCAAAGATCTCGACCCCGAAACCGTATCATGAGTCCGGCATTCTGTTCCGAAGGGGGTAAAAGCCTCGGTCTGCTTATTCTTCTCTTAATCTCTACCTGGTTGGCACCTATCATGAATTCAGCAGAAGCAGTCGAACTGGCTCCTGAACTTTACAAAACCACCCTGGATAACGGTCTGACCGTCCTGGTCAAGGAAGTTCCCTCGATCAAGGTGGCGACCGTGCAGATCTGGGTCAAGGCCGGCAGTGTCTACGAAAAAGCCGAGGAGAGGGGGATCACCCATCTGATCGAGCATATGATTTTCAAGGGCACCCCCACCCGTGGGGCGGGCGGGGTCGCGGCGGCCATTGAAGAGGCCGGCGGCCAGATCAATGCCTATACCTCCTATGAGTATACCGTCTATCACGCCACTCTTTCGGCGCAGCATTGGGGATTGGCCCTGGACGTCCTTTCCGACGCGGTGCTGAACTCCACCTTCGATGCCCGGGAGCTTGAGCGGGAAAAAAAGGTGGTGCTCGAGGAAATCGCCATGCGGGAAGACCGCCCCCAGTTCAAGCTTTTCGAGGAACTGATGGCCGAGTCCTATCAGGTCCACCCCTACAGGCTGCCGGTCATCGGGTCTAGGGAAAGCGTTTCATCGTTCAGCCGCGATGACATCATCGATTATGTCCGCCAGCACTATCATCCCGAAAACTTCACGGTGGTGGTAGTCGGCGATGTCAAGTTCGGGGAGATCGAGAATCGGGTCAAGGAGCTGCTGGGCGATCTGCCGAAAGGCGGCACTCCCCCCCTGGAGCTGCCCCGGGAACCGGCCCAGACCGAAACGCGTTTTTTCAAGATAGCCGATCAGATCAGGCAAACCCACCTGGCCATGTCTTTTCCGATCACCCCTTTCAGCCATCCTGATTCACCGGTCCTCGATGTGATCGCCGGACTGCTGGGTGATGGCGAAACTTCCCGTTTATACAACCGGCTCCGCAACGAGGAGGGGCTGGTCTACCAGATCAGAGCCAGCGCCTTCACCCCGCGGGATGCCGGCCTTTTCGAGGTATTCGCCACTCTGGAC
>JBHEOZ010000243.1:0-3145 GCA_046260555.1 Desulfurivibrionaceae bacterium | reverse complement strand
CGCCGCGGGTCCGCTGCCCTCTTCCGGCCGCAATGGCGACCCGGACCGGGCAGGCGGAGAGAAGGGACGCAAAATCGAGAAGATCCGTAAACTTCTGGCCCTTGCCGACTCCGCCAATGAACACGAGGCCCTGCTGGCCATGGGCAAGGCCCGGCAGATGATGGAGAGGTACGACCTTACCGAAAATCTCGAAAGCGGCAAGGAGGAGTCCCCTTGCGTGAACCTTTTGATCAACCTCGGCAAGAAAAGGCTGCAAAGCTACCACCGGGCGATCTGCGCCCTGCTGATCGACCACTTCCGGGTGGAGATCGTCGTTACGCCGCTGTTCGACGCCCGGGAACTGACCAGCTACAAATGCCTGGATATCATGGGCAGAAGCGATAATGTCCGGATCGCCGGCTACGTATACCATTTCCTGATGGATCGCCTGCCCTTGATGTGGCGGGGCCAAAAAACGGGCGGCCGCGCTCCTAAATACAGCCGAAACTCTTACTGGCTCGGGGTATTGAACGGTTTCAGGGAAGGCCTGGCTACCGAGGGAAAGGAGGGGGGGCCGATGGCCGGGAAGACGGCAACGGCGGCGGTCCAGGCAAGAAAACTGCCGGCCGTGACTGACGATTTGGCGATACGAAGCTATGTGCAGGCGCGCTATCCGAAACTCAAACGCGGCCGAAACAGGGGGGCCAGGGTGGACCCTGACAGTTATGAGCAAGGATGCCGGGCCGGACGGCGCCTGAAGCTCCGCAAGGGGCTTGAGAGCAATCCCCCTGAAGAGCGGATGCTCCCGGGACCGCCTTCGGTTGATTGGTGAGGGGTTAGGTTAAGGACAGGTTCAAGGTTAAGGGCAGGTTCAAGGTTCAAGGTTCAAGGTTAAGGACTTGAGGGTAGCTGCAAGGGGCGATGACGGTTAGGAGTGAGGGGTTAGGGGTGAGGGGTAGTTTCGTGCGATAATCATTCCAGGCGAGCAACCTTGATGAGTTCGCAAAAAGTCGAAAAACCCTTTGACAGGCCCAGGATGAGCAGGTTCCAAGGTCCGGTGTAGGAGCGCACTTCGCCAAGCTCGGCAAGAACGTTAAATCAATGGGTTATTCCGCTCAGGATGAGCCTGTAAGTTACCCCGCTCACCCTGAGCCTGTCGAAGGGTTCGACTTTTACGACGCCATCGACCTTAATTCATAACATAATAAGCGAGTCCGCCGATGACCAAGAAAAATCTGGAAAGAACCGCGATCGTAGCTGCAATTCTGCTTGCGGCGGCCCTGTTTTATTCTTTGAACCTGGGCCAGTATCTCACCCTCGATTACCTGAAGGAATCCCGGGATTATTTCGCCGAGCTCTATGCCGGGCACCGCTTGGCGGTGATCACCGGCTACGCGGTGATCTATATAATCGTCACCGCCCTCTCCCTGCCCGGCGCCGCGGTCATGACCCTGGCCGGGGGAGCCCTGTTCGGTCTCGCGATCGGCACACTGGTGGTCTCCTTTGCCAGCAGCATCGGCGCCACCCTGGCCTGCATCGTTTCCCGGTTCCTGCTGCGGGACTGGGTCCAGAGCAGGTTCAAAAAACAGCTTGCCGCCATCAATAAAGGCATCGAAAAAGAGGGGGCCTTCTACCTTTTCACGATGCGGCTGATCCCGGCTTTTCCGTTTTTTATAATCAACCTGGTCATGGGACTGAGCGGCATGAAGATCCGCACCTTTTACTGGATCTCCCAGCTGGGGATGCTGCCCGGCACCCTGGTTTACGTCAATGCCGGCAAGGAACTGGCCCGGATCGAAGCCTTGAAGGATATCTTTTCGCCGAGCCTGATCATCTCCTTTGCCATTCTGGGCCTGTTCCCGATCACCATCAAAAAATTAATCCAATTTTACCGGAAGAAAACCGGCAAAAAAACCGAGGTGACCGATATTTCGCAAACCGAAGGCTAAGGGACTTTGTCACAATTGATGAATTCGCAAAAAGTCGAGGTTGCCATGATGTCATTTCGACCAAAGGGAGAAATCTTTATAGTGACAATGAGTTAAAGAACAAGATTTCTCACATTCGTTCGAAATGACAGCTTCTTTTGACTTTTTGCGAATTTGTCACAATTGACAATTTAAGCCGAAAGGTTTACAAATCGGCTTTTCCGCTCATTAAAAAAGAGGCTGACGAGGAGCCCGGCGAGCACCGGTTCCAATCCAGCCGAAAACGGTCGAATAATGGACAAAGCGCTTAACAGCTGTCTGGAAAAGTTCGCCAATCTGCAAATCTCTCCGGAGAGAGACAACTGGGGCGAAAGCACCGCTTTCCAGTACCCCGGCAAACCGCTGCTGCTCCTTTCCGTAATCGATCTGGCCGCCATCGGCGCCCTGAAAGAAAATCTCGTGGAACTCTCCCACGAACTTGCCGAAACCTATAATCGCTACTGGAAAACCGTGTCCCCCTCTGTTTCCGACAACAGGCTGGCCGCGACTTTTCTCGAAGTCGAAAAAGAGGGATTCTGGAAAATGACCGGCCTGAAAGAAGCGGCTGGACAGCAACCGATCGACACCATGGGGCAGCTCCACAACAGCTACCTCGGCGCCATAATCGACCCGGCCATCCTCCCCCTCCTGACCGATCAGAAATCCAGAAAAAAACTGCGGGAAACCCTGATTTCAAACTACTTCGCCTCCGAACTTCATCAACCCCTGATGGACATTGCCCTGATAAATCACGCCGCCGCCATTTACCGCAAGGAGTTATTGAGCGAGGCGGTGGCGCCGACCATAAAGACCGGCCGGGGCGAGGAGATCAACCTGAGAATAGCCGCCCTCGGTTTCGACTCGGCGCTCCTGGAGCTGTACAGACATCGCTGCGCTATCTGCGGCATTAAAATGATGACCCTTGAAGGACAATCCGTCGTCGGGGTCAATCGCATTATCCCCCAGCGGAAGGGCGGCGGCGACCATCCGAACAACGGCCTGGCCCTGTGCCGAATGTGCGGCTGGTCCTTCGACAACGGCTTGATCGGGATCGGCGAAAAACATGAAGTATTAATCCCGGCCGCGATAAGACTGAACGGAAATCTGCCCGCCCACATGCTGATTTTCAAGGACAGGAGCATTACCAAAATCAAGCCGGAATCGTTCCGTCCATCCCAGGACAATCTTTCCTGGCACCG
>JBHEOZ010000242.1:0-3173 GCA_046260555.1 Desulfurivibrionaceae bacterium | reverse complement strand
TGGGAGGAGAGTATCGACGGGATGCTGATGCTCGGAACCACCGATCTGGAAAGCCCCATGGAAGAGATCGTGAAAAGGTACAAGGAACTTGCCGAGATCGAACGGGGTTGGCGTTCGCTGAAAAGCACTCTGCAGCTTCGCCCTGTTTACCATTGGACGGAAAAGCGGATCAGGGCTCATGTCTTCATCTGTGTTCTGGCCTTGCAGTTGGAAAGATGGATGCGACGAAAACTCAGGGATATCTCCTCCGTCCCGAAAGCCATCGAAGTCTTGAAGAGAGTCAAGGTGGGTGAGTTGGAAATGGGAGAAAGGAAAAAGCGTATTCTCTCCCGACCCACCCCGGAACAGATCAATCTATTGAAGGCATTGGGCGTGGCGCCGCTACCAAATTCATTGCCGGAAAAGAGGTTGTAGTACAACTTTTTTGAGTTTTTAAAATTATCTTGTTGAAATTGCGTCGTTCTGTCTTTTGCGGTGTCAAACTTGCGCATCCATTCGCGGTTGTCTTGGCATAGTTCCGACTATTACCCGATAAAATCAAGAAAAGTTCCCTCATCTCAAGTTGTATTTGTACCAGCGTTCCTTATGTAGAAGGGCGTTATTAATATTCTACCTGACCTACAGGTATGGCATAGCCGGCTGAGCTCAATGTGGCAGAGTGCGTATAACGTAAAGTCGTGCCTTTATATACACGCAATGTATAACGAGGGAACGCTGGTACAAATACAACTTATTTGCCTGCCTTGATCATTAAAGAAAAGCCGTCGGTTTCAGCTTCGGAGATAATCCGATCAACAAATTCGCTGCCGCACAATATCCGGGCATCGGCCTGATCTCGGTTCATCCCACGGGTGGGGAACATGCTCAAGACATCGGCAATGGCATCGGTTTATTCCCACTCGGTTAGATCCACCTTTCCGTTTATCACGTTCGGACCCAACCTGATTATCAAATCATTCGGTTCCCGGCATGGCCGCTCCATGTCGGGGAGATGTGGAGATCCCTGCCTTGCCTTTTCCATTATTCATTTTCGCATTCTTGTTTCGTTTCTACGCTTTCATATCAGACAGGATGGGACAAATAGCCGTCTCACCCCAAAAATAGACACCGGAAATCGGCAGCGGGCGGGATCTTCCGGAACAACTTTTTTGATTGGATTGCTTCGGAGAGGCAATGATACAATAAGTTTCCAAAAGCACACGCTTAGCGTATAAGGTTGAGGTACTTGCGTCGTGGGGATTTTTGTTTCTCCGGCGAGAGGGTATATATGGCCTTGGTCACAAAAAACGCCGTTACTTCTACGCCGGGGACGCTTCCTTCAGGGCGCACCCTAGTGGAACACTTCCCTTCGGGGGCTTATAGATTATTTTTTGGTTTAACCGTACCGAGACTTTTTGCCAGGGCAGCCAAATTGACTCGGCAAGCTCGGCGCAAGCGTCAACAAGCTGCTCCTTACCCACTGGGCCCGTGGAAGGGCTTTATACTTTTTAAGAATGCATCGATCCTGGATCCATGAAAAAATCTTTCCGCTGGGCCGCCTATTGGCTGGCGTCATTCACCATAGTGATTCTGCTGATCATCCTGACCTGGGAGTTCACAAGCGGTGTCGCTCTCAAGCATCTGGCCCGGTTTTTTGCCGGCCGGGCTGGTATCGAGCTTGATATCGGTTCGGTCGGCGGCGGGATTTTTTATGAATCGGTCCTGACGGATGTCTCGGTACGGCCCGAAGAAGATCAGCCCCGGACCTTTCACTTCGAGGCGCGGTCCCTGCGATGCCGCTATGATCCATGGGAGCTGCGGAATGGGCTTGGATCCTTTATCGAAGGAGTCGATTGTACGGCCGAGGAACCCGCCTACTTCCAGGATTTCAGCGTTTCGGTTCCGCGCGAGGAAGCCCCGGCCGGGGAACCCCGCCAATTCTCGATGCCACCCTTTATTCCGGCTCTGCGGGTAAATAACGGCGAAGTTATCCTGACCGGGACCGGCTGGAGCGTCCGCTTCCTGGGGGTTAACTCCCGGCTGGGCCTGGTCGATAGCGGCCCGGAACTGCGGCTCGATGCCGAAAGTTTCCGGTTTAGCCAAGACGGTATAACGAGGATTGAAACAGGACTTGCCGCCAGGCTTCGATACGCGGATGGGGAGTTGCTCGTCGACCGCCTCGAACTGGGGGCGGAGGAGATCAAGGCCTCGGGCTCCCTCGAACTGGCCCGGATCGGCCTGGGCGAGACGGAATTTACGGCTGATCTTGTCTTCGGGGAAAGTCGGCTGGATCTGGCGGGATCGCTTGAAGACCGGGTTTTAGAGGCGCGGGCCGGCACCGAAAGCTTTGCGGTCGGCGAGTTGCAAAAACGGCTGGGCGGCGAGGGTTGGGATATATCCGGCGATATCCGGGCCGAGGCGGAGCTGGTCCTGGATCTTCAGACGCCGGCGGACCTGGAGAGCGCCTTTACCTTCGCCTTCGTGGATGGCCGGGTAAACAGCGTTGAGATCAGCGCGGCTGCGAACGGAAGGGTTAAAGACAAGCACCTCGAAATCCACCGGGCCGGGGCGGAGATTCCCGGGAGCAGCCTGGCCCTGACCGAGGTGTCGGTTCCGGTCGAACGGTTAATGGCCGCAGAACCGCTGCCGATTATCGAAGGCAGCGAGGCCGAATTTACCGTCGAAATCGCCGATCTTGACAATCTCCTCAAACTGCTGGGCATGGAGGCCCGGACGGCGCCGAAGGCTTATCAGGCCGAATCACTGTCAGTCCGGGGCAGACTGGCAGGCGGGGCGCTCCATCTTGAGGAGTCCGTCGCCGCCGCTGCCGATTTTCGCCTGGCAATCGGCCAGGCCGAGATCGGGATCCCGGCCGATCTTTCCGCCTGGGGGACGGCGCCGGTCAAGCTGAGCGCCACCCTGGAAAGTTCCGATCTGACCGGAGTGGTCGGGCGGTTCGCCGAGATTCCGCTCTCCGGCCGGGCCTCTGCGGGGATCGACCTCAAGGGCAAGCTGCTCGAAGCCCATGTCGATATAGAGCTTTCGGGAGAAGCCCTTGCTTACGGGGAGAAACAGCTCGGCTCCCTCGATCTCCTGGGCACACTTGATTTTCTCCAGGAAAAACCCGGAGCTGCCGGTCAGCTTCGCTTTAAGATCACCGAACTTACCCAGGAGAACGAGACCGGCAGCCTGGG
>JBHEOZ010000241.1:0-3198 GCA_046260555.1 Desulfurivibrionaceae bacterium | reverse complement strand
ATGAAATCATGCTCGAAGGTGAGGTATTCCATGCCGAGCCCCACGTTCCGGGAATTGCGGATCTCCCAGGCCAGGCCCAGGGTCTTGTTGCTTGAGTCGTCAAAATCCCTGGTCTCGCCGTCCAGCCTCTGGTCGTCGTCGGAAAGAAAGGCGGCGCCGCTTTTCAGGATGATGACAAAGTCCGCGGCGACGGCGCCGGTCGGAATAAAGATCATGGCCGCAATGGCCAGGACCAAAAAGGCCTTGATGCTGTTATGGATTGAAATCATCTCACTCCCCCCTTTGAAAGTGGTTGTTCTGATCGGCTTGGTTCCCGAACTTACAGAATTTAGTATGGATTGTGACATTTGCCAACTTAAGATCCCATGGCAAGGAGATCAATCCGGCTGGTTGTCGCTTTTTCGGATCAGCAGGCCGGTGGTGGAAACCAGTAACCTGTATTCCTCCGGCCTGTTCGAGTTGATAAAAGTGGCGGAGCCGTAGTCGGTGTCCAAGAGGGGGGCAAGCACTGCAAATCTCCGCCGGAGGTCATACATGTTCAGGGGTTTGTTTCTCGACAGCGAATAGACGGTGCGCTCCCTGGTTATTTCGTCCTGTAAAGTCACATACCGGCCTCCTACCCGATCGAGTTCATAAGAGGTGTGAAGCCCGAAGATGTTGGCCAGGGGTTTCCACTTGAGAATGTGGGCGTCGACATAAAACTGGTCACCGGCAAGGATAAAGCTTTGCTCACTGCCGTCGGCCAGGATAACCCGGGCCTTGAACTGCTGATTGCCGCTGGGCTCGATATTTACCGTTGCCGCAAGCTCCTCTCTGGTAAGGGCCTGGTAGCCGTGGGTGGCAATGCTGATGGTGGCGAACAGGGCGGCTGAGGTAAGCAGCAGCAGGGCGGTCAGGCCGCAGGTAGAGGAGGAGAGCAATCTTCCCTTCCTGATGCCGCCGATCATTTTGATAAAAAAGATCAGGGCAAGAAGGGCGAAAATGATCGCGATGATGTTGAGGGGATCCGATATTGCCATGTTTTAGAGCGGTTGCCGGCCGGTTCCGGCCAATATATGGAAATGGTCGGGCATGAGGACCCAGGCATAGACCGACAGATTTTCTTCCCGGCAGAGCCCGGCCAGCCGTGCGACAAAATCTTCCCGGTCATTCCGGTTACGAAATATCCTGGTCCTCTCGACTCCCCTACCCATGACATGATGCAGGGCGCCGGGGGCGTCCATTTTTGGTCTTCTCGGCATGGTTACGATAATAAACCATGCCGCGCAAATGACAAGTTGTTTTGGTTCCAGCGCGCCGCTCTATTATTTTGACTTTTCACTGGTGGATTACCATCGATGAACCTTTCCGGTCAAAAAAAGCTTGCCAAAAACCTGTGAAAACACCTAATCTCGTAGCTGAATTCATTTACTGAGCGGGGAAGGTCCATGTCTACAAGAATTTACGCGCGATGGTTGTCCGGGCTGCTTGGTGCCGGCTTCTCGATTTTCGGCTTCTGCCTGAACCCGGCCCCGGTTTTTGCCGTCGACAAGGTGGAAAGGGCCGATTTCGAAATCTACGGCGGTTACCGGGTCGACAAGCTTGACTGGAATATCGCCGGCGACCTGAGCGGCGGCGCGACCCCGAATATCCTTTCGGAGCTGGTCTGGGAAGATCTCGAGATCTATCAGATCGGCCTGAAAAGCGATTGGCGGATCAGCAACCGGCGTGCTCCCTTTCCGGGTCTGCTCACCGGTACGGTCAACTACGGCAGCATCTTTGCCGGCGCCAATCACGATACCGATTATGCCGGCGACAACCGCACCCTCTTGTTTTCCCGCTCCGACAACGCCGGCGGCGACGGCGAGGTCTGGGATCTCTCGGTCGCGGCCGGCCCGGAGTTTCTTTTTTTCGGCGGTCGGATCGCTCTGAGTCCCCTGCTGGGCTATTCCTATCATGAGCAGAATCTCACGATCAAGGAGGGTTTTCAGACTTTTCCGGCCCATGGTTCCTTCAGCGGTCTCGACACCAGTTACGATGCGGTCTGGAAGGGGGGCTGGCTCGGGATCAATCTCCGCCTGGCGCCTACCGACTCCTTTGTCCTGTTCGGCCGCTTCGAATGGCATGAGGCGGAATATTCGGCCGAGGCGAACTGGAATCTGCGCGACGATCTCCAACACCCGGTCAGCTTCGAGCATAGAGCCGACGGGGCCGAGGCCATGGTGGTCCGGGCGGGGGTTGAGCTGGCGGTGAGCCGCCGGGCCTGGCTTGGTGTTGAGGCCTTCTATCAGAATTGGCAGGCCGAAGAGGGGGTTGACAACGTCTATCTTGCCGACGGCTCGACAAGGCGGGTCAGACTGAATGAAGTGAACTGGGAGTCGGGAGGCATGATGTTGGGTCTGAAAGTGGTCTATTGATCCCGGTCCGCCCTGACCCCGGATTACGCTCGGTCCAACAAAAACTAATAAGGTGAAAGCGAATGGTTAAGGTATTCAGATGCACGATTTGCGGGGAAGCCAGTCTGGCCGAAAAGAAGTCAACCCATTGTCCCTTTTGCGGAGCCCACCACCAATGGCTTGTTGACGCCCATGACTATATCGAACCGGAGACGCCCGAGCTCACCGCGATCTCGCGGAAAAACCTCGAGTTCACCTATGATCTTGAAATCAAAGCTTCGAAAATCTATCAGTGTATCAGGAAAAAAACCGGGGATCAGTTCATCCTGGCGATGTTCAAGGCCATCGCCAAAGTCGAACTGGAACATGCCGAACTGGTCGGCAAGCTGATCGGCAAGGGGCCCGATTGCGAAATTCCCTTTGTCGACCGGCTTTGCACGGAGGACCGGGACGAGTCGCTGCACAAGACCGAAGGTCTTGAGAACGATGCGATCAAGCATTATAAAAAGTTTCTGGGAGAAGCAACGGAATCGCGGGTCCGGGATATCTTCCAGGCCCTGATCGAGGTGGAGAACGATCATCTTCTTACCGTCGGGGAAGATGACGTGGTCGACCTGGGGCTTGATGTTTTCCCATTCCAGATTTCTTAAACCGGCAATGTCGATTTCCGAATCGAAATGGCCGATATTGCAGACAATGGCCTGATCCTTCATCTGATCCATGTGCTGCCGGCTGATCACATGCAGGTTGCCGGTACAGGTGACAAATATATCACCCATGGAGGCGGCCTCTTCCATGGTCATGATCCGGAAGCCTTCCATGG
>JBHEOZ010000240.1:0-3209 GCA_046260555.1 Desulfurivibrionaceae bacterium | reverse complement strand
TTGATCGTCCAGGGTGCACAGCTGGTAGGGCTGGCCGGCGCAGAGGCCGGTGAGGGCGAAGGTCTTCTTGCTCTGCCGGGCCAGCCCTACCAGCTGTGCACCCTGGACGATCAATTCGACAGCTTCCTTTACGAAATCGACCAGCATGAGCAACTGCTGATCCGCCGCCAGGACGATCAATTTGAAATTTCCCGCATCCCCATCGCCTATGAGGTTGAGGAGGAGGTGGTCAAGGGGGTTATCTCCTCCAGCCTCTTCAACGCGGTGGAGGAAATCGGCGAAAAGCCGGGGCTGGCTATAACCCTGGCCGATATCTTTGCCTGGGATATCGACTTCATCCTCGATATCCGCGAAGGGGATTCTTTCCAGGCGGTGGTCGAAAAGCGCTTTCGCGAGGGGCAGCCTGCCGGTTATGGCCGCATTCTGGCCGCGGAGTTCGTCAATCGAGGCCGAAGTTATCGGGCGGTCCTTTTCAAGGATGGCAGCGATAACCGCTCCGCTTATTATGACCCGGAAGGCAAGAACCTGCGCAAGGCATTTCTCAAGGCGCCGCTTTCCTTTACCAGGATTTCCTCCGGCTTCACCATGAAGCGCTTCCATCCGATCACCAAGACCTGGAAGGCCCATCCGGCCATAGATTATGTCGCCCCCACCGGGACCCCGATCAAGACGGTGGGCGACGGCACCGTGGTCCGCAAGGGCTATACCAGCGGCAACGGCAACTTCGCTGAAATCCGGCACACCAACGGCTATTCGACGATCTACCTGCATATGTCCAAATTCGCCAAGGGGATGGCTAAGGGCAAACGGGTTTCCCAGGGGCAGGTTATCGGCTATGTCGGAGCAACCGGCCTGGCCACCGGCCCTCACCTCTGCTTTCGGATGCGCAAGAACGGCGATCCGGTTAATCCAGGCCGGATAAAGGTGCCGTCCGCCCCGGCGGTATCACAGGAGAATATGGGGGAATTTCTCGCTTTGGCTACGCCGCTCCTGGCTCGACTGGATGGCGGCGAGGTCCGCCAGGCCGGCAGGGACGAACAAAAAGGGCCAAAACTCGATTCCTGAAAATTTCTCTTCCCGCCTTAGCCGACTCCCGCGCGCCGGGTGCTTTTTCCCAGCCGTACCGTGCCTCCGGTCTCTCTTGCATCAACCGGGGGCCGTGCCTTTGTCCGGCTCTTGCCCGGTTCTATTCCCGCTTTTTGAAAAAAAATCCTTAAGTTAGATTTAGCCGGTTCTCTCCCGGGGCTGGACATGGCGCTATCCGGATCGGTTGTCACATGATAAGCTGGGTGTGATGCGCCAAACCCGAGAATCGCCATCCGTGATGGCGGCGAACAGCTGAAGGAGAACCGATGCGCCTGATAGAACGAAATTTTTCGGACCAGGAGGAGCGTCCGAGCGTGCTCCTCGCCAACCTGCACGTCAGCGTGGATATCGACAGGAATCTTGCCCGGATGGAAGAGGTGGTGCAGGTGGCCCATGAAAAGGGAGCGAACATCGTCATTTTTCCGGAGCTTTGCGTTACCGGCTATGTCTGGGACGACGGCGAGGACGACAGGGTGGTTCGGGAGCATCTCGAGGCCGGGGAAAGCAGCAGGGTCGCGGCCACTATAAACCGGATCCGGGACAGCCTGGGCGACGACGGCAAGGGGCTGGAGTATGTGTTCTACAACAATGCGCGCCGCAAGGAGGGCCTGCTCTACGATTCCACTTTCGTTCTGCACCGGGGGCTGGATTACACCCGCGAAGAGCGGATTTACGATAAGGTCTTTTTGACCCCGCTCGAGCAGCGCTTCTTTCAGCAGGGCAGCGACAAGCGGCTCACCATCGATACCAAGTGGGGCGCCTTCGGTTTCCTGGTCTGCTATGATCTCTGTTTTGTCGAACTGGCCAGGTACTATGCCCTCCTGGATAACGTGGACGCCATTATAACCATGGCCCACTGGCGATCGGAAGCGGTGCGCGAGTATGCCAGCCTGAACATCATGACGGACCACTACTACGGTTATCTCTGGGATATGATGAACTCATCCAAGGCCGCCTACAACCAGGTCTGGAGCCTGGCGGCCAACGCGGTGGGGCCGCACGACATCAACGGCAGTTACTTCTGGGGCGGCAGCGGCATCTGGGCTCCCTCCGGCTTGAACGTGGTCCAGGCCTCGAACATCACCTCGGAGCTTATCCTGGTGCGCAATCTCGATATCCGCGGCCAGCGCGTCCGCGAGAAGGACGATTTTAACTATATGATAGAATTCGACAAGTTCAATAAGCAGATCAAAGACGAGAAATCCCGGCAGCGCTGTTGATTTCCGACAAGCGGCCGGGAGTGCTTTCGTTTTTTCACTGAGTCGCTTCGATTCACCCCGCCGCCCTGCGGGGCACCCGATCACGGATTCAGAAAATAGCCTGAATCCGCCCCGCCCGTCTTCTTCAAGACCAATCCGCTTCCGGAAAACCCGCGTTGACTACGGGGATCTCAAGCCAGCTTGTCGTGTAGGCCGGTGATTTCCAGGACTGTTGCATCCGCCACGACTTGGTAAGCCCTTCCGCCGCGAACCTTATGGTATTGCGGCCCCAGACGCGGTTGATCCGGTCGACGCTTTCCATCAGGGCAAGACCCTCCCCGTCACCCCGGTCCAGCAGGCTCCGCTGCACCTTGTGGCGGGGGGCCAGGCCGGTCAGCATTATCCCCGCCTTGTTGAACCGGTAGCCCTGCCTGTAGATCCGTTCGAGGCCCCGGAGGGCGGCGGAGATCAGGGTCGGGGTGCAGGCGCTGGCCGTGGTCAGCGGGATGGTGGTGCTGCCCGAGTACTGGCGGTCGCTCTCCTTGAAGCGGTTGGTCAGGATGAAGACCTGGATGGCGCCGGCCGCCGTACCCTCTTGCCGGAGCTTCGCGGCCCCGATGGCCACATGGCTGGCGATCGCTTCCCTGAGGTCGGCAAGGGAACTTACCGGCCGGCCGAAGGAACGGGAGCTGATCACGCTTTTTCGGTCCGGTTCGGCGCTTTCCAGGGGGATGCAGGGGATGGAGCGCAGTTCCATCGCGGTGCGCAAGCCGGTTACGCTCAGCTGCTTTCGGAGCCGGTTGTCATCCGCCTCTTGCAGTTGCCGGGCGGTGTGGATGCCGAGGGATTTAAGCTTGTCGACGCTTCTCCCGCCGATCCCCCAGACCGCCCCGACCTCGACCGAGGCGAGCAGCGCGTCCCGAT
>JBHEOZ010000024.1:0-14174 GCA_046260555.1 Desulfurivibrionaceae bacterium | reverse complement strand
GCCCTATACCGGCCTCCTGGTTCTGGTCTTCATCTTCCACCATCTGGCCGGGTTTTACTTCGCCGATTCGTCCTCGGTAAGCGATCTGGTCCGGCAAAACCTCTCCCGGCCGGTAACCGCCGGCTTTTATATCTTTTCGCTCCTGGCCCTGACCCTCCACACCAGCCACGGTTTCTGGAGCATGGCCCAGACCTTCGGCCTGAGCCATCCCAAATACGACCGGCCGATCGAAAGGCTGGCCCTGGCCGCGAGCATCGTCATCGGCACGGTTTTTATATTGATCCCGGTTCTGGTCCTGTTCCGGCCCGGTTTCCTGAGATGACGGAGATTAACTTACGATGAAACTCGACGCCAAAATACCGGGCGGCCCCCTGGCCGAGAAATGGGACAGGCACCGCTTCGCCTCGAAACTGGTCAGCCCGGCCAACCGTCGCAAATACGAGATCATCGTGGTCGGCTCCGGCCTGGCCGGGGCTTCGGCGGCGGCGACCCTGGCCGAGCAGGGCTACAAGGTCAAGAACTTCTGCCTGCAGGACACCCCGCGCCGGGGCCATTCCATTGCCGCCCAGGGCGGGATCAACGCCGCCAAGAACTACCCGAACGACGGCGACTCGATCTTCCGGCTCTTCCACGACACCATCAAGGGCGGCGATTTTCGGGCCAGGGAGGCCAATGTCTACCGGCTCGCCCAGATCAGCAACCGGATCATCGACCAGGCCGTCGCCCAGGGGGTGCCCTTCGCCAGGGAATACGGCGGCCAACTCGCCAACCGTTCCTTCGGCGGCGCCCAGGTCTCCCGAACCTTTTACGCCCGGGGCCAGACCGGCCAGCAGCTGTTGCTCGGCGCGTACGGCGCCCTGATGCGTCAGGTCAAGCAAGGCAGAGTCGAAGTCCTTGCCCGCCGGGAGATGCTCGAACTGGTCACGATCGCCGGCGAGGCCAGGGGAATCGTCACCCGCAACATGCTGACCGGAGAGCTGGAAAGGCACGCGGCCCATGCCGTGGTCCTCGCCACCGGCGGCTACGGCAACGTCTATTTCCTCTCGACCAACGCCATGTCCTCAAACGTCTCGGCGATCTGGCGGGCTTACCGGAAGGGGGCCGGCTTCGCCAATCCCTCCTTTGTCCAGATCCATCCGACCTGCATTCCGGTTCACGGCGAGCATCAATCGAAGCTGACCCTGATGAGCGAAAGTCTCCGCAACGACGGCCGGGTCTGGGTGCCGAAGACACCCGGTGACAAACGGCCGCCCAATCAGATCCCCGAAGCGGAACGGAACTACTATCTGGAGAATAAATACCCCGCCTTCGGCAACCTGGTGCCCCGCGACGTCGCCTCCAGAAACGCCAAGGAGCAGTGCGATCTCGGCAAGGGAGTCACCGAAACCGGCCTCGCGGTCTATCTCGACTTCGCCGGGGCCATCGAGCGAAACGGGGCCGAGGCCATCCGCAAAAAGTACGGCAACCTCTTCGAGATGTACGAACGGATCACCGCCCGCGACCCGATGCGCGAACCGATGACCATCTATCCGGCGGTCCACTACACCATGGGCGGCCTCTGGGTCGACTACGAGCTGATGACCACCCTCCCCGGCCTCTACGCCTTGGGCGAGGCGAACTTCTCGGACCACGGCGCCAACCGGCTCGGAGCCAGCGCCCTGATGCAGGGGCTCGCCGACGGCTACTTCATCCTGCCTGCGACGATCGGCAATTACCTGGCCGGGACAACTTCCGAGCCGGTCGATCCCGGCCGGGAAGAATTCAAGCAAGCCGAACGGGCCGCCGCCGAGCGCACCGACAGACTGCTGATTATCAAGGGCAAACGGACGGTCGACGATTTTCATAAGGAACTGGGCAGGATCATGTGGGACCACTGCGGCATCGTCCGCAACTGCGCGGGACTTGAAAAGGCCCGGGAAATGATCCCCGCCCTGCGCGAAGAGTTCTGGAACAACCTGTTGGTGCCGGGCCGCGGCATGGACCTGAACCAATCGCTAGAGCGGGCCGGCCGGGTCGCCGATTTCATGGAGTTCGCCGAACTGATCGTCGAGGACGCCCTGGCCCGGGAGGAGTCCTGCGGCTGCCATCTCCGCGAGGAATGCCGGACCGACGAGCACGAACCCCGGCGCGACGACGAGCATTTCTCCCATGTCGCGGTCTGGGAGCATCGGCCAAACGAGCGCCCCAAACTGAACCTTGAACACCTCTCCTTCGAAAACGTCGAACCGGGCCGGAGGAGCTACAAGTGAAGATCAACCTGACCCTGAAGATCCGGCGGCAGAGCGGTCCCGATCAGAAGGGGCAATTCAGGACCTACCCCTCCGGCCCGATCTCGACCGATATCTCCTTCCTGGAGATGCTCGATATCTTAAACGAAAGACTGACCGGGGAAGGCGAGGAGCCGGTCGCCTTCGACCACGACTGCCGGGAGGGGATCTGCGGGACCTGCGGCGCGGTGGTTAACGGCGTCCCCCACGGCCCGGAGAAGAAGACCACCCTCTGTCAGCTTCATATGCGCCACTTCAGGGAGGGCGACACCCTGGTGATCGAGCCCTTCCGGGCCCGGGCCTTCAAGCTGGAAAAGGATCTGGTGGTCGACCGCTCCGCCTTCGATCAAATCATCCGGGAAGGCGGCTATGTCTCGGTCGATACCGGCTCCGGACCGGAGGCCAACACCATCCCGGTCCCGCAGAAGACCGCCGAAGAAGCGATGAACGGGGCCGAATGCATCGGCTGCGGGGCCTGCGTCGCCGCCTGCCCCAACGCCGCGGCGATGCTCTTCGTCGGCGCCAAGATCTCCCAGCTGGCCCTGCTGCCCCAGGGCGCTCCCGAACGAAGCCGCCGCGCCCTGGCCATGGTCAAAAAGATGGATGAACTCGGCTTCGGCAACTGCGGCAACGAAAGGGAATGTGAAGCCGCCTGCCCCAAGGGCATCTCAATCCGCAACATCGCCCGGTTGAACCGGGAGTTCCTGCGGGCCTCGTTCTGTTCGGAGGAAGAATGAAAAAGATAATTCTGTTATCAAGCGTAACCATCCTCAGCTGGATGGGCTGGGCAATGGGCGAACGGTTAGGCGGCGGCATGATGACCGCCTACCTGCTGAGCTTTGTCGGCAGCCTTTTCGGGGTCTATCTAGGCGTTAAGATCAACCGCGATTATCTGGAGTGATCTAGCAGCCGCTCCCATGGCAGCAGCCCCGGTAACCCGCGAAATGCACACACCCCGTTGCCCATCAAGAAGGAGGAGTAACAATAAGCCCTTTAACAGCAAAACCGGTTGCATCCAGACTTAAGCCAGTCCGTATTTAGTTTTTTCGGAAGAATCTTCATTGTGCTTTGCCGCGAGGAACAAATTGGTTTATTTTCTCCAATAAACCAAGATAAGCGGGAATGGCCTCCCGGAGGCTCCCTGCGTGTAAAAACAATTAACGAAAGCGTGAAGATGTCAATACGTGCCACCTTGATATTCCTGATCTGTACTTTTTTTCTGGCGGGGTGTGAGAATTCCGACGTGACCTTGATCACGGCAGCCGGAATTGATGCCGTTAAAGCCGTTAGCCTTACGGATGAAGATGTAGTTCAATTGGCCAGGGAATCCTCACGGACCCTTGACAGTCAGCAACAAATCGCCCCGGCGGGAAACCGTTACGCGGAAAGGCTCGACCGTCTCACCAGGGAGTATCGGCAGCTGGAAGAGCTGGAGTTTAATTACAGAGTTTATATTTCCGACACGGCCAATGCCTTCGCGATGGCGGATGGCACCATTCGAATTTACAGCCAATTGATGGACATGCTTGATGACGATGAATTGCGTTTCGTAATTGGCCATGAGGTCGGGCACGTGGTCAAACAACACATCAAGAAGAAAATCCGCCTCGCCTATGCGGCCCAGGCCATTCGCAAGGGCGTTGCCTCGCAGGGCAATGAGGCCGGCGCGATCGCGGCATCCCGGATTGGCGGCTTTGTCGAGTCGCTCCTGGGCGCACAGTTCTCCCAGCTTGAGGAAAAGGAAGCCGACGATTACGGCCTCTCCTTTCTGGAAAGCCGGGGCCATGACCCCGCCGCGGCAATCCGGGCACTAAACAAACTGGCGGCCCTGGGAAGCGATCATACATTCTTATCGAGTCATCCCGATCCCGCGGCCAGGGCTGTCCGCCTGCGGAAACAACTGGCAGGCCTGGATGTATCTATTGATCAAAAAAAACAGGGGATGGTCGATTGGCTCAAAAACCTTTATGAAAAGGCGGCGATACAGGTGAGACGCTTTATTTAACAAGGCCATGGAGACGGGATAATTTGTTTTAGCAGCACCCCCTTCGCCCCAAGGCTGGAGCAGTCATTTCATGATAATGTTATTAATCCGGCTACCCGTAATCAACTTTATCCGGCCATTTCACCTTAAACAGGCCGCCGGTTTACCCGGACGCGCTATTTTTCATATCTAAAATTTACTAACCTAAATGCTCGTACGAAACTTATGCCATGTGGGTATTTTCACGGTTGATATCGAGACCAAATCCCGGCAGGCTTACTGCCTCTTGTTCGCGGTTATTGCCTTGGTTTTTACAATGCTGCTGTACTACCGGAGCCCGAAGTGGTTGTTTCCGGCCTCACCCTTATCGGACTACCTGACCGGTCAATACATCCCGGTATGCGGCGGCAGTTTTATGGTTTAAAAGAGTTTTGAAACCGGACTTGACCAAGGCGGTTTAATCACTTTTTGCTCTTGTGAATTGAAGACGATGCCCCTAATCCCCCTTTGCCCTTGATATCCGAGGGCCGAAGGAGATTAAGCGCCTTCATTATTAAATCATATATTCTTTTTAAAAAGGGCTTCGGATCCTTCAGGTCAAGAATGGCGAAGATGTGGGGCCTTAAATACGGCCGGATATACTGTTTGAAACTATAACGTTCTTCCCGGAAGTATTTGACACTGTGGATGATGTCCCGGAGCTCGTCTATCCAGTAAACCCCGTCTTCGGGATGGCGGTTATAGACAAATTCCCTGTTGAAAAAATGGGCGTATTCGATCCAGGGAAAGTTTATTCCGCAGCGGACGGCAAGAAGAGTCGAGCGGTTGTGGCGCCCGTTGATCTCCATCAACTTATAAACCCCGTCCCGGGGATCTTTTTTGAATTCGGTGCAGGAATAGCCGTGGTAGCCCATCGCCTTGAGAATCCTGCGTCCCGAATCGATTACCTCGGGGACATGTTTTGAGACAACCACCCGGGGCACCCCGATCCCGGGCGGCGAATAGCGAACCTTTTCCGCCGTAAAATCAACCGCGGTTGTATCTTCATGTATATATGAATTGTAATTGACCCCGTTTGTATCGCCGCCGGGAATATATTCCTGGATCATAATCTCAATCCCTGCATCAGCCGCTACTCGATACGCATCGATCATTTCTTCCGGAGTGGTGACAATCGTCATCTTTTTCTGGAAAATCTCATAGTATTTATGACTTTCACAAGGCTTAACAATACAGGGGTACTGGATATCTTTTGCATAGCCATGCACCTCGGCAAGATTCTGCGGGACCATGGTTTTCGGGCAAGGTACTCCGATTTTGTCGGCGAGTTCATAGGTGTATTTTTTGTCGATATACTTGACGGTTGTCTTCAGGTCAGGACACGCTACTTTATAATGTTTTGCCAATTGAGCTTTGTTTTTTGAAACCACCGACAACGATGCGTCATCGACGGGCATCAACAGAGACCCTCCCAATTGATTCCCATATTCAAGAAGAATTTTGATAAACTCGCTTTCATTCTTTTCCGGATGGGGACAATAGATCGCTTCCCTGACATATTTCGACACGTATCCCATATCGTTCTTGTCGTAATAGAATACATACAGGGGAACTCCCATTATTCCGAGCGAGCGGATCACCCCCAGGCCCATCGTATGACTTGTAATTATAATTGCCGGCATTAACGGGTCGTCTTGTTTAAGCAAATCATCTCCTCTCGGTAATCCATCGCCGGTTTCCCGACTTTAGGCGCTTTTTGCAAATAGTCGTCAGGCTCCACCGGGTCATTTCGAAATGCCTCATCCAGGAATATTCTCTCAAAAAAAGAGGTGCCTTGTCCATCGGAAGGAAGGAGATAAACGGCGGATTTGGATTTTATTTTTTGATCATAAACCGCCCCTTAGTCCCGCGAACAAAAAAAGGGCGGCCTGATCACCGGAGGCACCTCTTGATTTCCGTCTCCGGGCAGGCCGCTCGTAACCATTCACCGGGGCGGCCGCCCAAGTGCCAAACCGCCTGTCTGGTTATCGGTATTTCAGGGGATGATTACTGGAGGTAGCAGTTGCCGTCCTTGACCTCGATGGTCCGGCTTGCATAGCGGCAGGAGTCGGGGTTGTGGGTGACCATGATGATGGTCTGACCCTCGCGGTTCAGCTGCTGGAGAAGCCGCATGATCTCCTCGGAGGTGGCGCTGTCCAGATTGCCGGTCGGTTCGTCGGCCAGGAGGATCGGCGGGTTGTTGACAATCGCCCGGGCAATCGCCACCCTCTCCTGCTCGCCGCCGGAAAGCTGATCGGGCAGCCGGTCACCCTTGTCGCCCAGACCGACCTTCTCCAGGACCGACATCGCCATCTCATCCTGTTTTCCGGCCCTGATCCCGGTAATGGCCATCACCATCTTGATATTCTCCAGGACGGTCAGATAAGTGATCAGCTGGAAGGACTGAAAGATTATGCCGATATACTCGCTTCTGAAATCGGCCCGCTGCTCGCTGCTCAATTGGTAGAGGTCGAGGGCATCGACCAGCATCCGCCCCCGGCTCGGGTGGTTCAGGCCGCCCATGATCGAAAGCAGGGTAGACTTGCCGGAACCGGACTGGCCCATGATGCTGACGAACTCACCGTCATCGATATGAAAATCCATATTGCGGATCGCCTGAACCACGGTGTCGCCGCTCCGGTAATCCTTGCCCAGATCCCTCACCTCGAAGAGGTGGTTTACATTTTCAACTGTTGCTGTAGCCATATTATTCTTGCTCCCGATTTTAGAGGGATTCTTGTTTTAAAATTATCGATTGTCACTCTAAATCACCAACCGTTCAGAAGTGCGGCAGGTTGCGGCAAGCAGGCTGGCGATGCGTAGTTTTTTCTACGTGAGCCGGACTGATCGCCGCAAAATGCCGTGCTGCTGGGCGGTTGACCATTAAAGGGCCCGGAGCGCCTCGCTGGGATCGAGCCGGCTCGCCTTCAGGGTCAGGGCCACGGCCAGCAGTACGGAGACCCCGCCCAGGGTGGTGTTGATCCCGGCGAAAGCGCCGTCGGTGAGGACCATCGGCATGACCAGCCAGGCCACGCCGTTGCCGCCGAGGAAACCGAGGATGCCGCCGACCAGGCCGACCACCATGGCCTCAAGCAGGATGATCTGCATCACGTGGCCGCGCCGGAAACCGATGGCCCGGAAGATCCCGATCTCGCGGGTCCGCTCGTTGACCGAGCCCATCATGGTGATGAAGACCAGGAGCGAGCCGATAAAGACCACCAGGACCGCGATCCCGTAGCTGAACGATTTGAACATGTCGATCGACTGCATCTTGGACATTACCGCCTGTTTCAGGGCGGTGACCTTGGCCTCCGGGAATTTCTCGGCGATCTGCAGGACCATATCCGAGATCGGACAGCCCCGGCAGAAGGCGGAGATCTCCACCATCGAGACCCGGCCCTCCTTGCCGAGCACCTCCTGGGCCTCCCTCATATTGGCGATAACCACCCCGTCTTCGGCCCCGCCGGTCATCATCAGGATGGAGGCAACCGTGAAATCGCGGCCATTCAGGGAGATCGACTCGCCGATCTTCAGCCCCAGGGTTTCGGCCGCCGAGGCGCCGAGCATCACCTCGTTCTCGGCCGGGACCTCGCCCTTGAACTGCCACCAGGTCTTGAGCTGCAGCTCGTCGTTGAAGTTGGTCCCCATCAGGAGGACCTTGCGCCCTTTGGCTTCAACGCTGCCCAGGACCTTGGGGACCACGGCGCCGAGGTTCTTGCTGTTTTCGATCTCGCGGATCCGGCCGATACTCTCCTCCGAGAAGTCGGCCGATTCGTAGCTGACCCCGCCCACCGTGATCCCGCCGTAGCTCAGGGAGAGGTTGTCGCTCTTGGGGACCATGACGATATTGGCGCCGAACTGATCGAGCCGGTCTTCAATGTCCCGGGACATCGATTCGGTGATCGACAGGAGGGTAACGATGGTGGCGATGCCGATGAACAGGCCGAGGACCAGGAAGATCATCTTGCCCTTGCGGCGCCGCAGGTTATTGAAGGATATGTTATGGAGTTTCAAATTCGGCCTCCTTCTCCAGAATATGCACATGCTCACGATGGCCCACCTGATTCAACAGCTCGGCCCTGACTCCGGCCTGGCCGAAAAAGACCTTGAATTTTTCCGGGCTGGTTACCTGGCGGTCGAAAGTTACGACCAGCCGTTTGTCATGGTTGTCGGCGACCGCCTTCCTGACCCCGTCAAGGCCTTCGATCCTGGCGACGAACTCCGGTTCCCAGGCTTGGGAACCGGCCTGTTTGTAGATGGCGTCGTCAAGGTTTCTGGTGCTGAAATAGGAGATGGTTTTCGGGACCGCGACCATTCCAAATCCCACGATAAACACCACCGCCACCAGTGCGGCAGCGGCGCCGAAACTCAAGCCCCGCCTGCGGACTCCGAGAACTTTTTCGCGCTTGTCGCGATATTTTTCCAAATCATATGCCATAGTTATGCCTTCCATATTGAATATTCGGATTGCGCCGCTCCGCCACGGATCAGCGCTCTCTTCCCCGCCGGAGCAGCCGGCGCCTGAGCTCCTTCCAGGACTCGGCAACCGGACTGGCGCCGCCGGGATTGCACCACCCCGCCCCGCCGCCGAAACCGGCCCGCTGAAAACGGTGGGCCTCCTCCCTGGAAATCTCCCGGCGGGCAACCACCGTAGCCGGGTAGCCCAAGTCGCTGATGGTAGCGGCTATCTCCTCCGAGGAAATCTTCTCTTCATGATCAACCACCACCAGCCTCTCCCTGAATCGAGCCGTCATCCCGGCAATGCCGGGGATCTTTCTCAATTCGTCATCGAAAACCCGCAGACAGGAACTGCAGCGCATCTGGGCGACATGCAGGGTTGTCCTCTTCAGGTCGCTGCCGTGGGCAAGCGCGGTAAGGAGCAGTCCGAAAACCACAATCAGGGAGGCAACGCCTGTCTTTGTCTTGATTATCTTTAAGTGCTTCATAACAAACTTGATTTTAAAAATTATCCTCATTGGCCGCCACAAAAGAGATCGATAAAACGGCGACAACCGTGATCGCCCCGATTAATACGCCGAACCTGGTATTTCTCTTCATTTTTAACCCCTGTGCAGTTTGAAGAAAAAAAACAGACAATCTCGACCGAATTGCGCCATGCCTGCCGATATGCGCCTTTCAGAACGCCCACCAAGTTTAAGAGCACAATACATGCCACATTGTGCGCAGCGTGACAATCATCCGTAGCTCCTTGATATTTCCCGGAAATTCAGAAAGTTGCCACTGGGATAATCCCGGCCGGACCCTTTTTTTTAAGAATATTCTCCAGCCTGCTATTGAATATTCTTTAAAGTGGCTCTTAATGAAACTCAGTTGGGGTGTTTCCCATACAATACAGATTTCTGTCATTTCGAACGAACGTGAGAAATCTTATCGCACCTAAGGGACTCAGAAATTGCTGATATACCGGTTTACCACGCATCGAAAAGTCGTAACCGTTCAGCAGCACCACATCTTCGGACGATCGGCCCGACTTACGTACACGAGGTACGCGGCGCCGGTCCGCTTGTCCAAATCTGCGGCACTGCTGAATGGTTACAGTCTGGCGGTTGTGGTACTTTGGCGATTTCCCCGGACAAAACCGGAAGTAACCGTAAGTCCGGTTGAACCAAGGCCGGTATATAAAGGGCTGTTTCGGATGATGAAGATCATCCGGGACAGCCCTTTTTTTGTTTCACCTGAAGCCGTGAGCGTTTGTGAACGGTGCGAATGCAAGGCGGCAACGATGTTGATAATACTAGGTAGGGTATTTATCGCTCTTGCGGTGCAAATCGTCGGATTCAAACGGGCGCGAAAATTTTTTGGTCATGCCTGCAAGCCTTGAGAATGCCTACACTACCAGCGCCACAGAGCCAGGATCAGGCAGACGATAAACACCAAGCTGAGGTTCATGTAGGCCATGAAAAAGAAGACCTTTTTATGGAGCTCGGCCCCGGTACTTTCCGCCTTTTTGACAAGGCGGCCGATCTCCGGCAGCGCCAGGATTTTTTCTTCATCGTGGGGGGCCTGGGCGAGGAATTCGGTAAGATCAACTCCGGCATGGTGTCTCTGCATGTGGGTGCCGCTTTTCCAGAGCTTGCTTGCGCTCGCATCATAGATCTTTCCCTTGTAGGCGAAATAGGCGGGGTGGCCTTCCCGACCGTCTAAACTTGCCAGTTCGGCAATGGACAGGTCACCCGTGGCGACCGGCTTCGCCACTTTTTTCTTTTTCAAACGGGGACCGATCACCAGAATCACGAAAAGGGCGGATGTCGCCATGATCCCGAAAATAACGATTTTGGCCAGAAGGAGGATCCCGAAGCGTGAAGAGACCAGAAGATCGAGAGAGGGAATCTTGTAATAGGTCAGCACCGAACCGGTCGCGCCGATTATCACCATCGAGACCAGCCCGACCTTGACTTCGCCCTTGGGGAGTCCCGTCGAAGCGTAAGCCGGTTTCAGAACCAGATGAACGTAAAGAATGGTGCCGAACCATAGGAAAGCGGTAATGATATGCAGGTAGCCAATGGCTAATTTTAAAAGGCGCGATAGCATGTTTTTCGAACCGGCTTCCCGGGCGCCACCGGCCCCGATTGAGAGCAGATAGCCCTGGCCGGCTTCAGTCAGTTCGCCGCCGCCCAATGGATCGACATGGCAGACCCCGCAATCGGCTCCGGTTTTATCGGCATATTCCTCGGTGGCGCATGCCGTCCCGGTGAAAAGGACGAGAAAGATAAAAAATATCCACAGCTTTAAACTGTTATGTTTAAGCATAATGATGCCTTCTCTAGAGTGATCCCGCATATTTGATACGTTCGCAAGAAGTCATAAAATAAGTCATTGCTTCGTCGCTTTGCTTCTACGCAATGACTTCCCCCAAAGACCGATCTATCGTGGCGCATTTTACTCATTAGGCATAATATATATATTCCCTCAGTCACAAAAATACACCACTCCTGATATAAGCAATTCACCGGACGAACCAAGGATTCGGTTATCTGACCAATCACGTCTGATTTTCGGGGCCCCGGTAATTTCCAGTCTACAAGAAGCTTCTTTGACATTAAACCAACTTTTATGGACAATATAAAAAATACTTTCGCCCTGCATCCGGCTTTTTTTTTTCGGAGCTCAATTACGGCCGGAGGAAGTGCACCTTGTTTTCCAAACAAAAAAGGAGGTAATCACCATGACCGGAAGAGCTGATTTAAATCAAAGGGATGATTGGCGAGTAAAGTATTGTTGGATAGGGTTGGCCGTTTTTTCCCTGATCCTTGCTGCTGCCTCGGTTCGGGCTCACTGCGAGATTCCCTGCGGAATCTACGATGACGAGATGCGTCTTGATATGATTTCCGAACATGTCACGACCATTGAAAAATCCATGAACCAGATCATGGAATTACAGAAAGAAAAAGAGCTGAATTACAACCAGCTGGTCCGCTGGATCGACAACAAGGAACATCATGCCAATGAGATTCAGCACATTGTCAGCCAGTATTTCCTGACCCAGCGTCTCAAATTCGACGATAAGGAGTATGTGAAAAAAGTGAGTAGTCTCCAGAAGATCCTGGTTTATGCAATGAAATGCAAGCAGACGGTTGAGCTCGAAAACCTCAAAAAACTGCGGGAGGCCTGCCGTGAATTCGAGGCCTTTTACCGGTAGAGCGTAAGGCTGCTGTCTTTAATTACCTGGGGGTATGATGAAATTCCCGCTACTGTCAGTCTCGTTTCTGTCCGGCCTGCTGCTTTTCCTTTTTTCCACCGGTGCGGCGTTTGGCGGCGAACTTACCCTGAAAAACGGGGACCGCTTGACCGGGACCATCTTGAAATTGTCTGACAGGACCGTGGTCGTGGAAACCGCTTACGGCGGCACGATCGAAGTCGCCTGGGCGGAGGTGAGCGGGATCGCGTCGTCCGGGCCGCTGCTCTTCACACTGGCTGACGGCAGCGATGTCGAGGGCGTCGCCCAGTCGACGGATGATGGGAAGGTAGGGATCAGATCGAGTGAGACCGGCGAGGTTACCTTCCACGATCTCGACGCCATAAAGGGAATCAGGCAGCCGGGTACGGATGAAAATACTTACCTGAGGGGCCGGTTGAGCGCGGCGGCCTACATTGCTGACGGCAACAGCGATACCAGAACCTATCACTTCGCAAGCGAAATTGTCGGCCGGGCTGAAAAAAACCGGCTGACAGTGGGGGCCTCTTATGATGCCGCCTCGGACCAGGGCAGCACGACCGAAGAGAACATGGAAGGGTATCTTAAATATGACTATTTCATCAGCGACAAGTGGTATCTCTACGCCAACGCGGATGCGGCCAAGGACCGTTTCAAGGATCTCAATCTGCGGACCTTTGTGGGCTTCGGCCTCGGTCACCAGGTCTGGGATTCGGAAAGAAGGAGCCTCTCCCTTGAGGCAGGTCTGGGCTACAGCGATGTCGACTACGAGCTGGCTCCGGACGACCACTACCCATCCGCGCGCTGGGCGGCCGATTACGGCCGGCAGCTGTTCGATACTGGAGCCCGGTTTTTCCATAAACATGAACTGCTGATAGGTCTGGAAGCCAGCGAGGATCTTTATCTACAGGCCAAAACCGGGGTAAGTCTGCCGCTCTACAAGAGTTTGAATGCCACGGCCCAGGTCGATTTCGAATGGGACAACACTCCGGCGGCGGGAACGCAGCGGAGAGATACCCTATACCGGCTCGGGATCGAGTATACCTGGTGATTTTGGATGGAAGATGGGCCAATCCCGGGTGGCGTATCCCGCGATCGGTTACCGCCGGGAGGTTAATCGGCGGCCGGCTCCTGTTCCCGTTCTTTTTCGAGGACCCGCAAATCGAAAGGGGCGCTGGCCTCGCCGAAATAGATCGACCGGTGCGGGAAAGGGGATTTCGATGTCGTGTTCGTCGAAGGCGAGCTTGATTCTCCGCAGGAATTCGCGGCCCACTTCCCACTGTCTGATCGGTTTGGTTTTGAGCCTGCCCTTGATGACCACCGCCGAGTCGCCGAACTTATCCACCCCGAAGATTTCGATATCCTCCAGCAGCTTTTCTCCGTATTTTTCATCCTCCCGCATCCGACGGCCAACCTCGCGGATAACCTCAACGACCCGGTCGGTGTTTTCCTTGTAGGCTACGCCGAGCTCGAAGACGTAGGCCGACCATTCGTTGGTCATGTTGCTCAGGGTATTGATCGTGCCGTTCGGGAAGACGTGGACCACCCCGGAGAGATCTCGGAGCACCGTGGTCCGGAAGTTGATTTTGTCGACCAGGCCGCCGGTGCCGTTGATAATGGCCACGTCGCCGACCCGGATCTGGTTCTCCAGGATGATGAAAAAACCGGAAATAATATCGCGGACCAGGTTCTGGGCTCCGAAGCCGATGGCCAGACCCAGGATCCCGGCGCTGGCCAGGATCGGACCGATCTCAATCCCTAATTCCTTCAGAATGACCAACCCTGCGGTCAGCCACAGAGCCAGGAGAGCGCCCTGTTTTAAAAGGCGGATCAGGGTCTCGACTCTTTTCTGCGATTCCGTGGGAGGTTCGCCCTCCAACTCACTTTTTTTGATCAAACCTTTCTTGAGATGTTCGAGAAATTTGTTTATCAGCTTTACCGCAATCCAGGCAAAGACAAGAACCAGAGTGACGCGCAGACCTGTCTTGATCAGCACATTCAAGGTGAACTCCGGGAAAAATTTCAGGATGGTGTCCATGGGAACTCCTTGGATAGTTAGTTACCTGAATCCGTGACGGCTTTGCACGGTTCATTAGATTAGTTGGTTGTAATTACGTAAAAAATGTTTAATCCGCGACGGGAATAACTATTCACCCGCCGCCCTACGGGGCGTCCGATAACGGCGCATCTGCTGTGTTGACAACTCGTT
>JBHEOZ010000239.1:0-3272 GCA_046260555.1 Desulfurivibrionaceae bacterium | reverse complement strand
CTAGAACCTAGAACCTTGCAGCTCTCCTTAGCCTTGAAGCTTTTGTCTTGAACCTTGAACCTTGAACCTTGAACCTGTCCTTAACCTTTCTCAGGAGATCAGCTTGAGGACGGTCTGGATAATTCCCGGAGTATCTATCCTGGCATTCTTGTAGAGCGTTTCCTGGGGTCCGTGTTCAATGAAATGGTTCGGGTAGCCGAGACATTTTACCGGGCTTGACCTGTTTAAGCCCTGCCGCTCCATAAGTTCCAGCACCGCACTTCCGAATCCCCCTTTTCGGGCATTGTCTTCCACCGTTACCACCGCGCCTGTTTTTTCGATCCATTCGCAGATCAGCTCACTGTCGAGGGGCGTGATAAATCTGGGATTAATCACTGCGGCTTCGACCCCCAGCTTCTGCAACCCTTCGGCCGCGGCCAGGGCCGGATGTACCCGGTTTCCGATCGGCAGCAGCAGGACATCGCTTCCTTCCCGCAACAGCTCGCCTTTGCCCATCGTCAACTTTTCGAAAGAATCGGTCAGTTCCGTGCCGATTCCTTTTCCCCTGGGATAGCGGATCGCCGTCGGTCCGGGATACATGACCGCCGTGTAGAGCATGTCCTGAAATTCTCTTTCGTCCTTGGGCGCCATCAAAATCAGATTGGGAATGAAGCGCAGGAACGAGAGATCGAATACGCCATGGTGAGTGGGACCGTCATCGCCGACCACGCCGCCGCGGTCAATCGCAAAAGTTACCGGCAGATTCTGCAGACATACATCGTGAATAATCTGATCAAGAGATCGTTGCAGGAATGTCGAATAGATTGCCACTACCGGCAGAATGCCTTCGGTAGCCAGGCCGGCCGCGAAAGTAACTGCGTGTTGCTCTGCTATCCCGACATCGAAGAACCGGTCGGGGAAAAGTTCGGCAAAGCGGCTCAGACCGGTTCCGGCCGTCATGGCGGCGGTAATGGCGACGATGCGTGGGTCGTTCTCGGCCATCTTGACAATGGTGTCGCCGAAAACCCTGGTGTAGGATAATGGGTTTGGCGGGGCCGGGAGGGGTTTGCCGGTGTTGATCTCAAAGGGACCGACCCCGTGGTATTTATCGGGGGTCTCCTCGGCCGGGGCATAGCCCTTGCCCTTGGTGGTAATCACGTGGATGAGGACCGGACCCTTGCTGAAATCCCTGACGTTTTGCATGGTTTCAATCAGACTTTCGACCTGGTGTCCCTGAATGGGTCCCACATACTCAAACTTAAGGGCTTCGAAGAGCATGCCCGGGGTAAAGAAGGCCTTGAAACTCTCTTCGCTTCTCTTCAGGACATTAAAAATATTCTCGCCGACGTTGGCGAACGATTTCAGGAAATTTTCGGTGTCTCTTTTCAGCCGGGTCATGGCCTTGCCGGTCATCTTCCTGCTTAGAAAGCTTGACAGTGCGCCGACATTGGGGGAAATGGACATCTCATTGTCGTTTAAAATGACAATGAGATCCTTGTCAAGGTGACCGGCCTGATTAAGAGCCTCGAAAGCCATGCCGCCGGTCATGGAGCCGTCTCCGATCACGGCAATGGCACGATTGGTATCGCCTTTCAAGGATTTGGCCAGGGCGATGCCGAGGCTCGCGGAAATCGAAGTGCTGCTGTGGCCGGTATCAAAGGCGTCATAGGGGCTTTCATCCCTTTTGGGAAAACCGCTGATGCCCTGGTGTTGCCTCAGTGTGTGGAATTGATCCTTACGGCCGGTCAGCAGTTTGTGGGCGTATGCCTGGTGGCCGACATCCCAGATAAGCTTGTCGTCCGGGGTGTTGAACACATAATGGAGGGCGATGGTCAGTTCGACCACGCCGAGGCAGGGACCCAGATGCCCGCCGTTGGCGGCGACGGTTTTGATGATTTCCCGACGGAGATCCGCGGCCAGTAGCGGTAAATCCTCAACCGCTAACTTCTTAAGATCCCGGGGGGAATTTATTGAGTCAAGAATTGAATTTTTATCGGTCATAATTAGATGCTGGAGTTGACTACCAATAGAGATTAAGGGGACGTCATTCATAACTGACCACGCGGTAACGGCTCAACATACCTTGTAATTATAGTCACTTTTATTTGTTTCGGCTAATAATATAGGAGGCCAGCCGGCGAAGGGGGTCCGAATATTCGTCAAAATGAGTAAGGGCGTCCAAGGCCTCGGCAACCGTCTCTTCGGCCAGCTGCCTGGTCCGTTCAAGACCGTAAAGGGCCGGGTAAGTTGCTTTGTTCCGGTCGGCATCGGAGCCCGCGGCTTTGCCCAGCTGCTCGGCGGTTCCTTCGACGTTGAGCAGGTCGTCGACAATCTGGAAGGCAAGTCCGATCTTTTCGCCGTAGGTGGTCAGGGACAAAAACTGTTCCGGGGTCGCTCCGCCGATGACGGCACCGCTCTGGACCGCGGCACTTATCAGCGCCCCGGTTTTACGGCTGTGGATTTCCCGCAGGGTTTCGACCTCGATCTCCTTTCCTTCCGAAACGATATCCATCGCTTGGCCGCCGACCATTCCCAGTGAACCGGACGCGCGGGCAATTATATTGATGATTCCGAGCTGATCGGCAGGCTCGATATCGGCAGGGAGTTCGCCGCTCAACAGCTCAAAGGCAAAGGTCAGCAAACCGTCTCCGGCCAGGATCGCCCCGGCCTCGCCGTAAAGCATATGACTGGTCGGTTTGCCGCGCCGGAGCTCATCGTCGTCCATGGCGGGCAGATCGTCGTGAATCAGGGAGTAGGTGTGGATGCATTCCAGAGCCACGGCAGCCGGCAAGGCATGGCTGACCGCGCCGCCAACCGCTTCACAGGCGGCGAGACAGAGGATCGGCCTTACTCTTTTGCCGCCGGCGAAGAGACTGTAGCGCATTGCTTCGAGATGACGATCCAGCCCGGCGGGCTGTTTGCCGTTCCCGAGCATCAGCTCGGCCATCGCCTGTTCGACCAGGCCGCGTTTATCTTGCAGATAGATTTGTAGATCCATGAAGTTGTTACGATTCGGATTTATCGGGAAGAGATTCATTTTCGACGGGTTTTTCCCGGAAGGTGTCGTCTTTTTTGAGCAAAATATTTACCTTCTGCTGGGCTTCGTCCAGTTTGTGGTTGCAGAATTCGGCGAGTTTCACCCCCTCGTCGAATTTTTTCAGGGATTCTTCAAGGGTAAGATCGCCGCTTTCCAGTTCTTCGGTGATCCGTTCAAGTTTCGCCAGGGATTCCTCGAAATTTTTTTTGGCCATACCTTTATCCCATTAGAAGATGTGTGGCGGGAGGCGGGAAGG
>JBHEOZ010000238.1:0-3282 GCA_046260555.1 Desulfurivibrionaceae bacterium | reverse complement strand
CTTATGCCCTTTGGGTATAAAGTAAAATCGCCGCGAAGCCGTCACGGATTCAGGGATTAATCAGGAGAGCGCCTGCCGCCATTGGCGCCGGATCGAACTTCTTGCTTAGCCATCCCGAAACTTTTTGAGAACATCAAGTATAACTGATACCAGGGAACTCTCTATTACATAGTTCAGCAACTTTTTTCAATAGCCTGAATCCCTGAGTGTTCAAAAACAGACCGGATGCACGAATTCAGGAATAGAGGAAAAATTTACGCCTGAGCCGGTCGAATCCGGCCAATTCCTCCTGCCAGCTTTTTTCAAGTTCCCCAACCTTTTCACCGGCCTCCAGAGCCTCGCGAAGCGGCCTGCTGCCGATGATCATATCGAGAGGCAGCTTCTCGTATTCATACTCGTAGGGCGGCTCCTTATAGGCGAAATGTTCGGGATAAAGATTCCGGAAGGTTTGGAGCAGGGAGAGGGACGCGCGATAGGATCGAAAAGTCCGACGATCGGTAACCAGCAGCTGAAAACCGTTGCATAACCGGCCGCAATACTTGTTGGAAGTCGGTTCAAAGGCGACGGGCCGCAAGACCGCTCCGGCAAGATCGGAACGGTCAACCTCGTTTAAAAAATCCTGGTGCTCAAGACAGGGAGCTCCGAACAGTTCGAAAGGCAGGCAGGTGCCGCGCCCCTCCGAGACGTTGGTCCCCTCCCAGATCACCTGGCCCGGATAGACCAGGGCAGTTGCCGGAGCAGGCATGTTCGGAGAAGGAAAAACCCACGGCAGGCCGGTATCTTCGAAGGACATTACCCGGCGCCAACCGGTCATGGCGATGATTTCGAGATCGGCATTGATCCCGAAATGTTCGTTGAAAAGCCGGGCCAGCTCCCCCATGGTCAAGCCGTGCCGCATGGGGATCGGATAAAGGCCGACGAAGGAGCGGCACTCCTGCTCAACCAGATTGCCTTCGATCTGTTCGCCGCCGAGGGGGTTGGGCCGGTCAAGAATCACGACTTTTTTGCCCCAGGCGGCGGCCGCTTCCAGGCAATAGGCCATGGTGTGGATAAACGTATAGACCCTGGTGCCGACATCCTGCAGATCGACGAGCAGCACGTCAAGCTGGTCGAGCATTGCCTCGTCCGGCTTCCGGGTTTCGCCATAAAGGCTATAGAGAGGCAGGCCGGTCACCCGATCCTTCATATGGCCGGACTCGATCATGTTGTCCTGTTTGTCGGCAAAAAAGCCGTGCTGGGGCGAAAACAGGCAGGTGAGCTGTCCCGGCAGCGCCGCGTTGACCAGATCCCGGCTGTGGCGGAATTGCCGGTCGGTAGAGGCCTGATTGCAGAGCAGCCCGAGCCTCTTCCCCTTGATCCAGGCGGGAGGGGCGCTGGATAATTGTTCGATGCCGGTTTTAATCATATCTTCCCCGATTACTCGAACTGTGCTTCAGGTACATTCATAGTTAGATTATTTAAGCAAGATCCGGAAAGGACAGGAGATGCCATTGCCATTACGAACCCATGGACACCTGGTTGTAGCTGCTAAACGCACGAGTGCAGCCGGTCAATCAGTTACGATTAAACATCTTAACAGTTAAAAAGTAAACCGGACCTTTTTTAATGAATCTCGCCTGCAACTTCGTTATTGTATAATGCAGAGTTTTAAGAAGGTAAAGGTGATGGCGTCGCAAAAACTCATAAAGGAAATATCATGAAAATCGCGATAAGCGGAAAAGGCGGAGTCGGCAAGACCACCATCATTGCCCTGGTCGCCGAACAGCTGAAACGGGACGGCAATGAGGTGCTGATCATCGACGCCGATCCCAGCCCTCACATGGCCCAGACCATCGGCATCAAGGATCCGGGCTCCATCGTGCCGATCTCCGAGATGAAAACCCTCTTGCAGGAGAGATCCGGCAAAACCGAGGGCTCGCCTTTCTACAACATCAACCCCGAGGTCGATGACCTGCTCAGCCGCTACATGGTCGAAGGCAACGGCCTTAAGCTCATGGTCCTGGGCGCCATTGAAAGCGGCAACAAGGGCTGTGCCTGCGCCGAAAGCACGGTTTTAAAAAGAATGTTGACCAAGCTGCTCCTGTCTCCATCCCAGTATGCCCTGCTGGACATGGAAGCCGGAGTCGAACACCTGGGCCGCGGCACCGTTGCCGGAGTCGACCATCTCCTGACCGTGGTAATCCCGTCTAAATCGAGCATCAGGACAGCGCTTAAGGTGAAGAGGCTGGCCGAAGAGGTCGGGATCAAATCAATTCATTTTGTCGGCAACAAGGTAGCCGATAAAGAAGACGAGGATTTCCTGACCGAGGGTCTCGGTGTAAGCCCCATCGCCTTTTTTCCCGACAACCTCGATATCAGCCGGGCGGAAAGAAAAGGCCGGCCGGTAACCGAACATCTTGACGAAGTCGAGGATCAGGTCAAAGAGCTTCTGGCGGCGCTCCGGCAATGACGAGCGCGCAAAAAACCAGGAGATGGCCAGGCAAGCATCGAAGTTCCGGGCCGATTGCAACCGCTAACTAGTACCTGTCCATAAATGGTCTTTTTGCCCGATAACTTCGTCGCTGCAGAGTCGGAAAGTGCTCACGGACCCAAGTACGCTGCGCTTTTCCGACATCCTTGCTTCTCGTTCTCGGACAAAAATCCTCATTCCTGGACAGGCACCAACTAAAGGAATCAAAACCTTGCAAAACTTCGTCCTCCATCTTCCGACCAAAATAATCTTCGGCAGGGATACCATTAAAAATATCGGCCCGGAAACCGCGGCTTTCGGCAGCAAGATCCTGCTGCTCTACGGCTCGGGCAGCATCAAACGAAACAATATTTACCGTCAGGTTACAGACTCCCTTGCCAAAGCCGGGCTGACCGTTATCGAGCATCCCGGTGTAAAATCTAATCCGGTTCTGAGCCATGTCCGGGAAGGGATCAGGCTTGCCAGGGAGCACAAGGTCGAGGCGGTGGTCGCCGTCGGCGGCGGCAGCGTGATCGACAGCGCCAAAGCGATCTGCGCCGGAGCTAAAGTCAATCACGATGTCTGGTTGTTCTTCAAAGGTAAAAAAGGGGTGAAATCCAAACTCCCCCTGACCTGCGTGCTGACCCTGGCCGCCGCCGGTTCCGAAATGAACGGCGGCATGGTAATAACCAACGAAGAGACCAGTCAGAAATTCGGCACCGGCAATCAGCTGCTGAAACCGGAAGTTTCAATCCTCGACCCGACCGCGACCTTTACGGTGCCCCCTTCTTACACAGCCTACGGGGCGGTGGATGCAATCGCCCACCTCCTGG
>JBHEOZ010000237.1:0-3298 GCA_046260555.1 Desulfurivibrionaceae bacterium | reverse complement strand
CTTGAATGCCCGAATTTTCCGTACCATGGCGGGCAGGACTAAAGACTCCGATTGCCTGGAACCGCCATTCATGCCGGCCGATCCGCGGGTTCGGCCGGCATCTTTTAAGACCCTCAGCGGTTTTCAATGGACAGTGTCGGCAGGATTTTGTTGAGCCCCCAGAAAAGGATGAAGGGAGTGGCGGCGACCGTCAGGGCGCCGAACAGACCTTCCTTGAAGGTTTCCATGCTGTGGGGAATGATCGGCAGATGGTAGTGCATAAAACCCTCGAAAGAGAGGGAGAAGGCCTGGCCGCCGATCACGACATTCCAGCGCATCATGAAGACTCCGAACAGGACCAGGATCAGCGCAACCGCGGTGCGGCGGATGGTGAGGCCGGGCAGCAGCAGCATAATAAGCGGCAGGGCGTTGCCGAGTCCGTACTGCAGGATGAAGATCTTGGCGAAGTCGGCGTCGAACATCACCGAACGGAGGATGTCCCAGGATTTCATCGCCGTGTAACCCCGGAAGATCAGATCGAGAATTTCCAGGGAAATGGCCGCCACCAGGAACATCATCAGGTAGCGGGCGGTCTTGCTGATTACGTCCATCTCGGCGCCGCGGATATCGATGACGCTCTCGTCACCCCGTCCCTTGGCCAGAGTGGCTTTGAATTTTTTCCATTCCATGATGATTATGTAGGTCAGCATGCAAAGCGCGATACCGGAGACCACCGCCGACATGATGAAAATTACCGGCATCAAGGGCGACATCCACAGGGCGTTGGCCTTGACCGAGCCGAAGATGAAACCGGCATAGCCGTGCAGAAAACCGGCGACCGGGATGCCGATTGCCGCCATGATCTTGACCGCCTTCTTGTCCTTGGCGATCGCCGCCGGATCGGTGTTGTATGCTCCAAGGGTCAGAATATGATAGAGCACCCGTTTGGAGCGGTGGGCCAGCCCCTCTTTGCCTTGCAGGGCGACGGTCTGCTGGACGAAATATTCGCGGTAGACAAACCAGATTTCGGTCAGGACGATGGCGGCATAGGTCGAAAAGACGATACCGAAGGCGGCGATGGCCGAGGTGAAGTGGGGGGTGAACATCACATTCATTCCCCGCAACGGCTGCTGGAGATGCATCATCAGCGGCATCATCGCCACCGGCAGCAGGGCGAGGGAGAATACCAGGGAAAAGCGGGCCATCTCCCTCAGATCCTTCTGCCCGAAAACATGGTAGAGGGATGAAAGCACGAAGGCGCCGGCCACCAGGCCTGTCATATATGGATACATGACGATCTGGATGCTCCAGTAAATGTACTCGTTCGGATAGACATACAACAGTTTTTCGGTCCATTCGGCCCCGTGGACAATTAGTTCCTGGGTCATGGCGATCACCTTACATTCCTGTCCAGGCCGAGATAGAAGGCCTGCGGCTTGGTGCCGTATTCATCTTTAAGGACGGCGACCCGTTCCGTCATGATAATTCTGGTGACCGGATCGTTTTGGTCGAGGAGGTTGCCGATCCGCCGAGCTCCGAAGGGGCAGGCGTCTACGCAGGCGGTCTGCCGTCCCTTGCTGATCAGGTGGTAGCAGAAGGTACATTTATCGGCGACCCTGTGCACCGGGTGGAAGAACCTGACCCCGTAAGGGCAGGCCATGATGCAGTAACCGCAGCCGATGCACCACTTCCGGTCGACCAGGGTTACCCCGTCGCCGGTCTGGTAGGTGGCGCCGACCGGGCATACCTGAACGCAGGGCGGGTTTTCGCACTGATTGCAGAGCTTCGGCACGAAAAAGGTTTTGGCGATATCTTTCGGATCTACCAGCTCCTCCCCTCTGATTTTGGGATCGATGAAGCCGTCGCGGCCGCCCATGGGCGAGTCGATATGGGTTTTGCGGTCCTTGGTAACCACGTAGCGTTCGACCCAGGTTCTGGTAACGGGAGCGTCGTAGGGGATCTCATTTTCCTTCTTGCAGGCCTTGACGCAGAAACCGCAACCGACACATTTGTTGGTGTCGATCAGAAAGACCCATCTGGTCCCTTCCATGCCGGTGGCGGCCCTGCATTCAGCCGGGCTGAGAAACCTGAAAGCCGAAATGGGCAGGGAAGCGGCCAGGGTGGCGGTCATGGCGGATTTAAGCAGTTTTCTTCGCGAGCAGCTCATTAACCTTCCTCCAGGTCCGGGTTGTGGGGATCGTGACACTCGATACAATCCGTGTCGGGATTGTGGAGGTCCCCGGCGATTGAGATTATGCGGGCACGGGGGTTGTCCGGATAGGGCAGGGCGGCGTGGCAGCGCAGGCATAATTCCCTGCCGGTGTCGATATTCAGCGTTTCCGGATCATCGGGATGATCGATGGCCGGTCCGTGACAATTTTCGCATTGGATCGCTCCGTGCCTGGAACTAGCCAAGCTTTCTACGTTAGACTCGTGACAATCCCGGCAGTATTCGCGGCCCCGGTATTTGACCTTGAAGTTTCGCCACTCCTCTACATTACCCAACCGGTGAAAACCATAGGTGAAGCCCTCGCCATGCACCCCGAAGTTTTCGGGAACCATGAAGTGCCTGGCGATCAGAATCAGGATTATAGCCGCCAGAACAAGCCATAGCGGCCGCAACACGTGATTTTTCATAAAAAAAGTCTCCTTTCCGGCTTAATTGACAACAATCCAGCGCGAGTGTTTTCGATGCCGCTGATCCGTCAGTCTAAATCTGCTCATGCTCTTTATCCTTGCCAAGATAAAGTATCTACAAACATCTCTCCAATCCGGATTTGTTATTGACATGATTTTATCATATTGCTACTATCCATACCACAATGTGGTATGCTGGGCAACAGGGTATTTAAGAGTTGCCGGATTTTTTTCTTTTCGCAATTCGGCCAACGCGGCAGGTAAGGATTCCGCGAAGAAATTTAGTCTTATGGCGGCTGAATGGATCAATTTCTTGAAACAAGGGTCGCCGAATTGACCGATAAGGTTTCCAGCCTCGAATCCGGAACTCCCGCCGGAATTGATGGCGAACATGACAAGACCGGGGACCCTGCCGCATTCCTTGAGCCACCCGGAGGACCGGGCGAGTGGCTTGGGAAAGGGCTGTTGTTGCAGAAGATGGCCGTAGTCTGTTTTATCCTGGTTTTTGCCCTGCTGCTCAGAACCGTCAGCGATTCCGGATATGTCAATGCCGTGGCCGGTTCCTTGTTGGGGATGGCCTATGTCAGTATCCTGGCCGGTCTCGGCTGCTTTTTTTATGTGAACGACAGACCGATGGCCAATGTCTTTTCCATCTCCGGCTTTGTTCTGCTCTTCACCATAG
>JBHEOZ010000236.1:2902-3343 GCA_046260555.1 Desulfurivibrionaceae bacterium | reverse complement strand
AGCCGGGATCGCGGCGGAAGTTGCCCCCTTTATCACCGATATGGCGGCTGTTTACGGCCGGGCCGACCTCGTCGTTTCCAGGGCCGGGGCCACCAGCCTGGCGGAGATCTGCGTGCTGGGCAAGCCGTCGATTCTGATTCCATACCCTTTTGCGGCCGATAACCATCAGGAGTATAATGCCCGGATGGTCGCCGATCGCGGCGGCGCCATCATCCTCTGCGAAGCCGGACTGGAAAGCGGCCCGCTCGTCGCCGCCATTTTAAGGATTATCACCGATCCCGGGGAAATGAAACGGATGGGCGACGCGGCCCGGGAGGTCGCTTTTCCCGGGGCCGCCGCCGCCATCGTCAAGGAGTGTCTGACCCTGATCGGGACAAAGGAAGGCAATGTATAAGAAAAAGAGCAAACATATTCATTTTGTCGGGATCGGCGGGGGGGGGG
>JBHEOZ010000236.1:0-2892 GCA_046260555.1 Desulfurivibrionaceae bacterium | reverse complement strand
GATGAGCGGCATCGCCGAGGTCCTGCTCAATCTCGGCTACGGGGTCAGCGGTTCCGATCTGCGGGAGAGCGCCACCACCAGACGGCTTGAAGCGAAAGGCGGCAAGATCAGCCTGGGCCACCGGGCCGAGGCGGTCGAAGGGGCCGGCGTGGTGGTGACCTCCACCGCGGTAAAAGCGGACAATCCCGAGGTGCTGGCCGCCCACGAACACCACATCCCGGTGATTCCGCGGGCCGAAATGCTGGCCGAACTGATGCGGCTCAAGAAATTCGGCATTGCCATCGCCGGCAGCCACGGCAAGACCTCGACCACCTCGATGGTCGGTTGCCTGCTGGGTCACGCCGGGCTGGACCCGACCGTGATTATCGGCGGCATGGTCAATGCCTTCGGGACCAACGCCAAACTGGGCGAGGGGGAGTTCATGGTCGCCGAGGCGGACGAGAGCGACGGCTCTTTCCTGAGACTGTCGCCGGTGGTCGAAGTGGTTACCAATATCGATCTGGAGCATCTCGATTACTATCGCGACTTGAACGAGATCAAGGAGACCTTCCTGCAGTTCATCTCGAAGATCCCCTTTTACGGGGCGGCGATCATCTGCATCGACGACCCGAATATCGCCGAGATTTTTCAGTATATCGACAAGCGGGTCATCACCTACGGGATGACGGCCCAGGCCGAGATCCATGCCCGGGAGGTCGAAACCGACGGGCTCCGGTCGAGCTTCGACGTCTATCGCGAGGGCGAATTGCTGGGCCGCCTGACCATAACCCAGCCGGGGCTGCATTATGTCTACAATGCCCTGGCCACGGTCTGCGTCGGCCTTGAGCTGGACATCCCCTTTCCGGTGATCGGCGAGGCCCTGGCCGCTTTTACCGGGGTGCAGCGGCGGGTGGAGATCAAGGGCGAGAAGCAGGGGGTGACGGTGGTCGACGACTACGGACACCATCCCACCGAGGTCAAGGCCACCCTCTCGGCCCTGCGCGATGCCTGGCCGACCCGGCGCTTGATCGTCCTCTTCCAGCCCCATCGCTACAGCCGGACCAAGGGGTTGTTCAAGGAATTCTGTACCGCCTTCCATGAGGCCGATATCCTGGTGATGACCGATATCTATGCCGCCGGCGAAGAGCCCATCGAAGGGGTGACCGGCGAGGCGCTTCTCCAGGCGACCAAACAGCACGGCCAGCGCCAGACCTATTTTGTTGCCGAGGTCGACAATCTGGCCGCGGAAGTTGTGGCGATGCTCAAGCCGGGCGATGTGGTCCTGACCCTCGGGGCCGGCGATATTCCCCGGGCCGGCGAGCAGATCCTGGAGCGGCTCGATCATGTTCGCCTCTAGATCCCCATCCCTGGAAGCCGTATTCGGGAAGGATTGACGGGAATGGCCGGCTTGTTTTCCGATAATGAATTGAAGAAGCGCTTACGCAGGTTCTGGCCCGGCAAAGTACGCTGGCATGTTGCGATGGCGGAGTTAACCACCCTGAAGGTCGGCGGTCCCGCCCAGGCCCTGGTAATGCCGGAGAACAGGGATGAGGTGCTCCGCTTGATCAATGGCTGCCGGAGCGGGAAGATTCCTTTCTATGTAGTAGGCGGCGGCAGTAATCTGCTGGTGACTGAGGCAGGGCTTGCCGGGCTGGTGATCGGCCTGGATCGCAATTTCGGCGAGATCAGGCGGGTCGGCAAGGATGGCCGCGGCCGGACGCTGGTCGAGGTCGAGGCGGGCTGCCGCTTGGCCAGGTTGTTGAACTGGTGCGCGGATCGAGATTTGTCCGGGCTGGAATTCGCAGCCGGGATCCCCGGGACGGTCGGCGGCGCGGTGGTTATGAATGCCGGCGCCCGGGGAGGAGAGATCAAGGATGTCGTGGCGGCGCTGACCTGGCTGACCGGCGGCGAGACGGTTAAAAAAGATCGGAGGGAACTTGATTTCGCCTATCGCGCTCTGCTCCGTCCGGACGACGCCGTGGTTCTCTCCGCCCTTTTTGCCTTGAACCCGGGAGACGGCATCGCGATTCGCAAGCTCTGTCGGGAACGGGTCGCGGAGAGGCGCCGCGGGCAGCCGACCGCCCATGGGCTGGCCGGTTCCTTTTTCAAGAATCCCGAAGGCGCGGCGGCGGGAAAGCTTATCGAAGAGGCGGGACTTAAGGGTACCGCTATCGGCGGCGCCATGGTTTCCGAACTGCACGCTAATTTCATCGTTAACACCGGGAAGGCTACCGCCGCCGATATAATCCGGCTGATGGATCTGGTGCAGGCCCGGGTATGGGAGGTCCATGGAGTCAAACTGGAGCCGGAAGTGAAAATTGTCGGCGGGATTCCGGAGAAGGAGAAGAGGTGAAAAGTAAGCGCGGGAGGCGACAGCGCTCTTCCCCGGTTCGGAGGAAGGGTTTTCTTGCCGAGTACCGGATCGCCAGGAAACTTACGGTGATATCCCTCATTTTGCTCTTAGGGGTGGGAGTGGTTTATTTATGCTACGAGGCCTTGGCGCAATCGCGACTTTTTCAGATCGCGGCCATCGATATCGAGGGGTGTGAAAGAATCGGCAAGAAGGAGATCCTGGAATTGAGCGGAGTCAGCATCCAGTCAAATCTGATCAAGATCAGCAGAAGCCGGGTTGAGGAGCTGGTCGCGGGCCATCGCTGGGTGGAGTGGGCCGAGGTTGCCCGGAAGTGGCCGGATCGGCTCTTGATTTCGATACGGGAGAGAAAGCCCGTGGCCATTGTCAATCTGGATGACGGTCTCTATTATATCGATAAATCCGGTGAGCTCTTTGCCGCCCTGACCGGGGAGGCGGACCTGGATTATCCGGTTATTTCCGGGCTGATCACTGCCAGGGAGGGGGGGGGGGATCGTTCTTCCGCCCTCCGGGAGGCGTTGCAGATAATTAAATATGGCGGG
>JBHEOZ010000235.1:0-3351 GCA_046260555.1 Desulfurivibrionaceae bacterium | reverse complement strand
TCCACGGAGCCGTCACGGATTCAGGATGATTTCAATAGGTTCTTCCGATACTTCGCCTTTCAAAATCAGGAAGGATTTGACCGGGGCCTCCGCCGCCGCCAGGGAAACAATCACAAAACTGAGACCCGGGTCATGGGCCAGCCTGATATCCTCGGCCGAGGGGCGGGGAGGAGTCTCGGGGTGGCTGTGGTAAACCGCCTTCAGTACCTGGCCGCGCCGCCGCATCTCCTTTACCGCCGCGAACTGCTCCCGCGGTTCCATGCTGAAATGGTCCGCCGCCTGATCGATATTGGTCAGTTCATAATGAGCCGCGACAATATCGTTTTCCATGGCCAGGTAGCCGCAGGCCTCGTTGGGCAGCTCCCGGCGGGCATGGGCGGTTATCGCCTCGATAACGCTTCGTTGGATTTTAAGCATTTTCCTTCCCCTTCAGGCCACAGAGGGCGGTGGCAAATTTCAAAACCTCGGTCGCCTGGATAGAGCCGAGCATCCCGGCTATCGCCCCCAGCACCCCGGCCTGGGAACAGGTCGGCACCGCGTCGGGCGGGGGCGGCTCCCGGAAGGTGCAGCGATAACAGGCCGACTCCCCCGGCACCACGGTCATGGTCTGGCCGTCGAAGCGCAGGATGCCGCCGTGGGAAAAGGGAATGCCCTCCATGACGCAGGCGTCGTTGACGAGAAATTTAGTCGGGAAGTTATCGGTGCCGTCCACCACGAAGTCGTAGCCCCGGACAATCTCCCTGATGTTGGCGGCCCGGAGATATTCCCGGTAGGTCACCACCTCTATCTCCGGATTGATGGCCAGCATCTTCTCCCGGGCCGAATCCACTTTGGCGACATCGATATCCTTGACAAAATGGATGATCTGCCTCTGCAGATTAGACAGATCGACCTGATCGCAATCGACAATCCCGATTTTGCCGATGCCGGCGGCGGCCAGATAGTATAGGATCGGGGCTCCGAGACCGCCCGCCCCGACCACCAGGACCTTGGCGGCCATGATCCGGGCCTGGCCCTCCACTCCGACATCCCCCAGAAGAATATGGCGGCTGTATCTTTCCAGTTGCTGCTCGGTAAATTCTTGCATAATCCTTTATCCGTGATGGTTATTGGGCACTCTGCCCTGATCAATCTGTAGTTCCTTGTTTATTCCCAGTCCGTGATCGCGATGGGGACGCCGCTCCCGCCGCCCCTCGGGGCATCCCCTCGCCAATCAGGACAAGGCATTGAACCCCTCTTCCAGATCGGCAATTAAATCGGGAAGGTCCTCGATTCCTGCCGAGAGCCGCAGCATGGTCGGCCGCAGACCGAGATCAACTTTTTCCTCGTCCGAATATTCGGCAAAGAGGGTAGAGGCGGGATGAATAATCAGGGTTTTATTGTCGTTAATATTGGTCGCCCGCCTGATCAGCCGCAGGGCATCACAAAAGGCAAAACATTGCCCGCGGCTCTCCAGGTCGAAGGTCAGGACCCCGCCGAACCTGCCGCCGAACTGGTTGCCGGCCAGCTCATGATACGGCGAACTCGCCAGGCCCGGATAGTTAACCCTTTTTACCAGGGGATGATTTTCCAGATATGCGGCCGTGGCCAGCGCATTGGCGCAGCTCTTGTCGATTCTCAGGCTCATGGTCTCCAGGCCGAGGCTCTGCAAATAGGCGTTATGGGGGGAGAGGCAGGCCCCGACGTTGCGGTAGACCTCCTGACGCAGGGCGGCGATCAAGGCCATCCGCCCCAGGGTTTCCGCCCGCTCCCGCAGGCGCGGCGCCTTGCGCCAGTCGAAATTGCCGTTATCGATAATGACCCCGCCCACCGAGGTGCCGCCCCCGGAGATGTATTTGGTGCTCGACAGGATCTCGATGTCGACGCCGCTATCCCCGGAGTTAAACAGGTAGGGGGTCAGCAGGGTGTTGTCCAGAATCAGCGGCACCCCATGCGCCCTGGTAATCGCCGAAATTTTCCGGCAGTCCGGGACCTCGAGCTGGGGATTGCTCATGGTCTCGATAAAGACCGCCCTGGTCTCGGGGTCAATCGCGCCGGCCAGGGCGGCGGGATCGTCCATCGAGACATATTTCACCTCAAGCCCCCACGGTCCAAGGGTCCGGTCGAACAGGGAGAGGGTGTTGCCGAACATATGCTTTGAGGCGACAATATTGGTCCCGGCCCCGGCCAGGGCCAGAATGGTGTTGCTGATCGCGGCCATTCCCGAAGAAACGGCCAGCACCCCTATCCCGCCGGTGAGCAGCCCCAGACGCTGTTCAAAATCGTGGACCGTCGGATTTGAAATGCGGCTGTAGACATGGGCCGCTTTCTTGCCGGCGAAGGTGAGGCGCAGGGCCTCGGCGCTTTCGTGTTCGAAGGCCGCGCTGTCATAAACCGGGGTCCGCAGGGCGCCTTTCGGATCGCGCAGGGAAGCGGGGCCATGGATGGCCCTGGTGGCAAAGCCCTTTACCATGAGCCGCCACCGCCGCCCATGAAATAGAGAAAATCCACCTCGGCGCCGGTGCCGATTTTGGTTTGCTGAAAAACCCGGCGGTCAATGATGTGGCCGTCGACCTGCACCGCCACCATTTCCGGCGCCTCCACTTTTTCCATGGCCAGGAGAGCCGAAATGGTCAGCTCCTCAACGTCGATCTGCCGCCTTTCACCGTTTATCGAGATCTGCATTGTCTTCACCTGTTTTGAATTGAATATTCTCTATACTTGACTAACTTGATCTTCTTAGTCAAGAATAGGGATAAAGGAAGCCGCTGTCAAGAAAAACATCGCAAAAAATTGGCGGCAAGCGCCGAAGTGCTCCGGCGATAAGAAAAATTGTAAGGGGGGGATTTGCGCCGAGGCGCAAAGAAACCGGGAAAAGAAATCAGTTATTCAAAAGCCAGAAGGAGTGAGTTAAAAAGCTTCCCCTCTGTCTTCCTGCTTTTAGCTTGAATCTTTTGTAACTACTCACAGGGTACCGAATCTTCCCGCGATTAGGCTGACTCACGTATGACGAATACGCTACGTCAGCCTACTTGCGAAAATCTCCGGCACCCTGCAAGCAGTTACAACCTCGGTGGTAACTGGAAATAAGGCACCATGGGGTGAGTAATTACAATCTTTTAGCTTGAGGCTTGTAGCTTGTAGCTACCTATATATCGAAGTTCAAGACATTGCGGCTCAACCGCCGCCGGACGACCAACTCTTCGAGACTTACCGCGAAGGCCTCAAGAAGCTGCTCCTCGGCCGCCTGGAAGAGGCCGTCGATAACCTCGTCACGGTCATCGCCCTCCGCGACGAATTCGATGCCGCCCTCCAGAAGGGTGATAATCTCCGAGGCCAGGATTTCCCGGGGGGGCGCGGCCAGCTTATAAC
>JBHEOZ010000234.1:329-3379 GCA_046260555.1 Desulfurivibrionaceae bacterium | reverse complement strand
AAAATATCTTATTCCCGCGCGGAGGAAAAAAATGGCAACTCTGACCGATATTATCAATTATATCAACGGTATTGTCTGGGGCGTGCCGATGCTGGTCCTGATCGTCGGGGTCGGCGCCTACCTGATGCTCGGCCTGGGTCTGATGCCGCTTCGCAAGCTCGGCTACGGCTTCCGGATGCTTTTTGCGGGCCGGGCGGAGACCGGCGAGGAAGGCGAGATCACTCCCTTCAACGCCCTGATGACCGCCCTGTCGGCGACCATCGGCACCGGCAATATCGCCGGCGTCGCCACGGCGATCACGCTGGGCGGCCCCGGCGCGGTGTTCTGGATGTGGATGACGGCGGTGGTCGGCCTGGCCACCAAGTACGCCGAGGCGGTTTGCGCCGTCAAGTTCCGCGAGGTCGACGACCGGGGCGATCACGTCGGCGGACCGATGTACTTCATCAAAAACGGCCTCGGCCCGAAGTGGGCCTGGCTCGGCTTTCTCTTCGCCCTGTTCGGGACCGTCGCCGCCTTCGGGATCGGCAACATGGTCCAGTCGAACTCCATCGCCGCCGCCCTTTACGACAGTTACCAAATCCCGAAAATCGCCACCGGCCTGGTCCTGGCGGTGCTGGTCGGGGCGGTGATCCTCGGCGGGATCAAGCGGATCGCCAACGTCGCCGGGGGGCTGGTGCCGTTCATGGCCGTCTTCTACGTGGCCTGCGGCCTGTTGATCATCTTCCTGAATCTCGACAAGGTGCCGGGCGCCTTCGGGGAGATCTTCGCCCAGGCCTTCACCGGCACGGCGGCGGCCGGCGGTTTTCTCGGCATGGTCATCAAGGGGGTGGCCCGCGGGGTCTTCTCCAACGAGGCCGGCCTGGGCAGCGCCCCCATCGCCCACGCGGCGGCCCGGACCAACGATCCGGTCCGGCAGGGCGCCATCGCCATGCTCGGCACCTTTATCGATACCATCATCGTCTGCACCATTACCGGACTGGTCATCGTGATCAGCGGCCTCTGGAGCGCCGGCCCCAACGGCGCCGCCCTGACCTCCCAGGCCTTCGAGCTGGGTCTGCCCGGCATCGGCAGCCACGGGGTCTCGATCAGCCTGACCCTGTTCGCCTTCACCACCATGCTCGGCTGGGCCTTCTACGGCGAGAAATGCCTGGAATACCTGCTCGGCACCGGGGTGATCACCGCCTACCGAATCGTCTGGGTGATCGCGGTCTTTACCGGCACCGTCTTAAAGCTCAGTTTCGTCTGGCTGCTGGCCGATACCCTGAACGCCCTGATGGCGGTGCCCAACCTGATCGGCCTGCTCCTCTTAAGCCCGGTGGTCTTCAAGGTCACCCGAGAGTATAGGTTCAATAACCGGTAACTTGTAAATGTAAGGAACTCAACTTTCTGAGTTGCGCTCTTAGCCTGAAATGGCGATATAAATTTTATTAGCCACGATTTGATTGTCCGTTGGGTGAGGAGTAAGGAGCCCTCGGCAGCCAAAAAAAAGACGATGCGTCAGTAGCACTGATGTGCTACTGTAAATGTAACTGATCACAGGGTAAATCACAGCAGATGCGCTCTGCCCCGAACTGTAAGCAATTGCAGGGTGCCCCAGATACGCGAAAGCGGCCTGCGAGCTATACTCCGGTATGCGAGCAGGCCGCTGACAAAGCAGATGGGGTACCCTGTAATCGCTTACCTATAAATGTATCTTTTTTAACATGTAGCCCTTGGAGACAACCATGCCCACGACCACCATCCGTTTGCCGAAAGACCTGAAAGCCCGCGTTGCCGCAGCGGCGAAACGTTCCGGCATGACCTCGCACGGCTTCATCCTTAAGGCCATTGCGGAAAAAACGGAGCAGGAGAATCTGCACGCTGATTTCGATGCGGTTGCGGAAGATCGCTATGCTCGCATCGTTGCCTCCGGGAAGACTATTCCGTGGGAGGAAATGCGCGGCTATCTGGAAAAACGGGTTGCCGGGAAAGCGGCAAAGCGTCCGGCAAGTCGCAAACTGGCACCCTGAAGATGGCGCGCCTCGAATTAGCCCCGGAGGTAGGAGAGGATTTTGACCGCATCCTCGATCATCTTGGCCAATATCAGGTTGAAGATCCGGGGGCGCGCATTCGGGAGATCATCGAGGCGATCAACGTGCTGGAGCACAGCCCCCTGATCGGCCGCCCCGCGAATAATGACAAGCGAGAACTGGTAATCGGGCGTCGTTCCCATGGCTATGTGGCCTCATACCGCTACGTTGCCGAAATCGACACCGTTTTTGTCCTTGCCGTGCGCAGCCAGCGGGAGGCAGGCTATACGACCGTCCCGAAAGGCGACAAGCCGTGAGCCAGTTTGGTGAGGAAGTGATCGAAACTCTTGACAGGGCATACGTCAAGTCATCGAAAAAAAGCTACAAAATAGGCTAGCGTGGCTCGGGTCAGGATATTCGCGGGTCCCAACGGATCGGGCAAGACAACCGTTAATGCCGAACTTAACGGTCAATTCAATCTGGCTAACTCAGGAAAACAATCCAAATTCCTGGCCCAGGTAAAACCTGCCAAAACCCTGCATATTGAAGCCAGACAACTCCCGATCTGGTTTGAAAAATATGTACTGTCAAAACTTACCGACCAGCCGATAAGCTAATCACCACTTCCTCCAGATAAACCCTGGCCTCTTTAAATCTGGTCCGGGCTTCCGGCTTTTCCGCAGGCCACCCGAGGCTGGATCGAACTGATTTACTTCAGCATCGACATAAATCACGGGGGTCGGTTTACGGACGGCTTTCCGGAAAAGAGCGGCGCGCGTTCGTAGGCCAGATCGGGCTCCCCGCAGTGGGCCAGCAGCCAGGTTCTGGCCCGGTTACGTAATTCCAGGGCGGCCCGCCACTGGTCGTTGCCGGCTCCGGCCAGGATATCTTCCGAATCGATCGGCTCGCCGATTATCACCCTGACCCGCCCCCGGCGCGGGAACCAGGACTTGGCTCGCAGAACCGAACGGTTGCCGCGGATCGCCACCGGCACCACCATGGCGCCGCTGGCGGCCGCGGTTTCGAAGGCTCCCATCCGGA